>CALBBA010000155.1 GCA_937926755.1 uncultured Collinsella sp. | reverse complement strand
TTCCGCGAGACCCCTCAGTTCTTCAAGCATGAATCGACTTACCACATTGAAGGCGGCGACCTGCACAACCTCAACAGCGAAAACATAGCCGTTGGAATCTCGCAACGAACCGAGCCGGCGGCGATAGACACTTTAGCAAATAACTTGCTGTGGGATGAGAACTCGACTATTGAGTCCGTATGGGCCATTCAGGTCCCCTACGATGACCTCTGCATTCATCTCGACACATATTTCACTCGCGTTGACTACGAGACATTCCTCGTTGCTCGGGAGCTTCTCGACCAAGCGCGAGTCTACCGCATTACGCGGGGCAGATCGGAAGGGACAACCCGTGCGTGTCATGTCGCAGGCGGACTGAAAGAAGCGTTGCGATTAGCCCTAGGTTCAAGTTCGTTGCAGTTTATCCTTTGCGGTGGCTCAAATCCCGGAGCAGCAGAGGTCGAAAGGACCAACAATGCCACAAGCACCCTTTGTTTGGAGCCAGGCAAGGTCTGCGTATACGAAGAAAACGCCGAAACCAACAAAGCGCTGGAGCAGGCCGGTATTGACCTTATTCCCATCTCTATCTTTGAGCTGACAAACGGCTTTGGCGGCCCCAACTGCCTCTGCCTCCCCCTCGTCCGCACTTCATAACATGGGAACGGGTCAAAACATAAAGGCGCTTCGCAAGCGCGACCAGCTGACACAGGAGGAATTCGCGGCACTCATCGGCGTCTCCAAAGAAACGGTATGCCGCTGGGAAAAGGACCGCTATACAATCCGCCGCTCAACGTTGCTCAAGATAGTATCGAAATTTAACCTGCAGCTCGACGACCTCACATCTGAAACCGCAGGGCTTGCCGCAAAGCTCGACCACGAGGGGCGGAAGGGGGAATCCAAAGAAGTTACTACTGATTCCCTTTGCGATGTATTTAAAATCTTGAAGAATGGAGGCAGAACGGGACTTAAACAAACCGGAATAACCGCGCTTCCCTCATCCGTATTCAAGAAACATCGCGGGTGCTTCTTTGTTCAAATGGACACGTCCGCCATGTCCAAATGCTACCCGATTGGATCCCTTCTCCTCGTGGATCCAAACCTGAAACCCTGGAACGGATGCTCCGTCCTCGCTTTGGCCGATAATTCAAGAATCGTCATACGTCGTTATAGCACCGGTACGAACACCGTGATGCTCTCATCCTACTCATATCGCACAGCGGAACAGGCTATCGTGCTGGACAAACGCCGAATTAGGATTCTGGGAATCATCGTCTGGTTTCAGGCATCCCATGATCTGAGCATCTAACCAAATTTGCTCTTGTTTACCCCCTGCACACATCTCAAACAGCAAAAGCCCCGCAGTCGGAGCGGACTGCAGGGCTCATGAAGAGAGGCTAGTCTGTGGGCGCTTTGCCTGGCGCCCACGAGAGAGGCAACGGAGTAGGGACTACTCGTGGATGCGGGTACCGGAGAGGCCGGCCATGGTCTCGGCGGCCTTGTCCAGGGCGCCGATGATGCAGGTGCGGCCCTTGCGGGAGCGGGCGAACTTGATGGCGGCGCGGACCTTGGGCTCCATGGAACCCTTGCCGAACTGACCCTCGTCGGCCAGGCGCTCGGCCTCGTCGGCGGTGAGGTCCTCGAGCTCCTCCTGGTTGGGCTTGCCAAAGTTGATGGCGACGTGCTCGACGGCGGTCAGCAGGAACAGGACGTCGGCGTCGCAGTCCTCGGCCAGCAGCTCGCCGCCCAGGTCCTTGTCGATGACGGCGGGAACGCCCTTGTAGCAGCCCTTGTTCTCGTAGTCGCGGACGACGGGGATGCCGCCGCCACCGCAGGCGATGACGATGAACTCGTTGTCGAGCAGGTTGAGGATGGAGTCGGCCTCGACGATCTTCTTGGGATCGGGGGAGGCGACGACGCGACGCCAGCCGCGGCCGGAATCCTCGACGAAGACCTTGGAGGGATCCTCGGCCATGAACTCCTTGGCCTGCTCCTCGGTGTAGAAGGGGCCGATCGGCTTGGTCGGGTTCTTGAACGCGGGATCGTCGGGATCGCACTCGATCTGGGTGACGACGGTGGCGGCGTGCCAACGCTTGTAGCGCTTGTGCATCTCGCGGCCGATGCCCTGCTGCAGGTGATAGCCGATGTAGCCCTGGGACATGGCGCCGCACTCGGGCAGCGGCATCTCGGGGGTGCCGATGGCGTCGTGGGCGGCGGCGAAGGCGTTCTGGATCATGCCGACCTGCGGGCCGTTGCCGTGGGTGATGATGATCTCGTTGCCCTGCTCGATGAGGCCGAGGAGAGCGTGGGCGGTGTTGCTCACGGCCTCGATCTGCTCGACGGGGTTGTTGCCGAGGGCGTTGCCGCCGAGGGCGACGACAATACGATCGGGCTTGCCAAGAGGCTTAGACATTGCTGGAATCCTTTCTGTAAAAGGCCTACAACCCATTAATAACCCGCGTCCGTGCGATACGCGAGTTTATTAGGGTTTATATTCTCTTTATCGCTCATTTTATTCATTTTGGAAATACCTAAGCGGCGAACGGTCGATTTTACCCGCTCAGCGTAAAGAAGCCCAGTTCAGGTATATCTACGCCATTTACGTGCAACTTTATTTAAATAGAGCAGGGATTAGACCAGATTATGCAAACTATATCTTTGCTAAACACAAAACGGACAGCGCAATATCTTACTTGCACTATACGCGATTCTATACATTAATTTGACGAGTATGCATCCCTGCAAAAACATGGGGCTTTTCATCCAACATAAGGGATAGCCGATCGCGCTTCACCCCGCGGCAAGCGACTGCGAGTTCGCAGTATGGAACTTTACCGTCGGCTTCTGCATGAACGCTGCCGACGCCCTTTCGCTCCTGCGCGCCCAAGCAGCCGAGAACGCTAACGGCGCCACTGCCAACCTGGCCACCCTCAACAACGGCGCTGCCAGCCTTTTCGCAAAGTACCGTGCTGGCTCGCTGGCTTTGAGGCCTAAGCGAGCTTTGCTATTTGCCAATTTTTGTATGATTTGGGTCAAATCTATCTGCCAATTTTTGTATGATTAGGGTCAAATATATTTGCCAATTTTTGTCATTGAGGGGTTTTAATGCTACGCCGTAAGGTCACTGACAGGCTTTTGAGCTGGAAGAACAAATCCAATAAAGCGTTGCTTGTTACTGGCGCGCGTCAGATTGGCAAGAGCTATGCAATTCGCGCGTTTGGAAAGAGCAACTACGCTTCGTATTATGAGGTCAATCTGCTACTCGATGCCGAGGCAAGAGACGTACTTGTTGGCGCTAAGAACTCCATTGACTTCATCAACCGTGTGGCCCTTCTTGCGGATGCACCGCTTGTTGAAGGAGACACGCTTATCTTCGTCGATGAGATTCAGGAGTATCCGCAGATCGTTACACTTATGAAGGCGCTGGTCGAGGACGGACGCTTTAGCTATGTCTTCTCGGGGTCTATGCTTGGGACTGAGTTTAAGGGGATCTCTTCTTTTCCGGTGGGGTATGTCGAGCACATTGTTATGCGACCGATGGATTTTGAAGAGTTCTGTTGGGCAAACAGCATCAGCGAGAATGTGCTTGCAGACATTCGCAGCTGCCTTGTCGAGAGACGTCCCGTCGAAAACTATATTCATGAGGCGATGCTCAAAAACTTTAGAGCCTATATCGTTTGCGGCGGCATGCCAGAGGTCGTTCAGAACTATATCGATTCGGGCTATTCGCTCGTGAGAACGCGTGTGCTTCAAATTCAGCTAGTCGATCAGTACAAAAGCGATATCTCTAAATATGCATCGACTCGAGCGTTTAACGTTCGCTCCATTTTCGAGCAAATTCCCGTTCAGCTTGAGGCGGAGTCCCATCGCTTTATCGTCTCGTCTCTAGGCGAGGGAGCTCGTCTTCAAAAATACGAGCAGGATTTCCTATGGCTGGTGAACGCAGGCGTTGGATTGATGGTCCCCCAGGTGACGGAGGCCCGGAGTCCTCTTAAGAGGACAGAGAAGGCAGCCGCCTTCAAACTATACGAGTCCGATACAGGAATGCTCGCATCGCGATATCCCGGTAGCACGGCACGCGCTGTATATCTAGATATGAAAACCCCCAACCTCGGCGGTCTCTATGAAAACGTGGTCGCGCAGGAGCTTGTTGCCCTCGGAGCAGATACGTGGTACTACCAAACACGTGAGGTCGGTGAAGTCGACTTTGTAATCGAAGGCGCCCGAGGACATGTTGTCCCAATCGAAGTCAAATCGGGCAAGAAAGTTCGAGCACATGCGGCCCTCGATCGCCTGATGAGTGTGGGCGAGTACAAGATTCCCGAGGCCGTTGTGCTGAGCCACGAAAACCTTAGCGAAGAGGGCAAGATCCTGTACGTTCCAATCTATATGACATTCTGCCTCGATGAGTTTATGGAAAAGGACGACCCCAACAACGATTTCTCATTTGCACCCATATCTCTCTAGATCATCTGAACCAACAACCAAGCCCCCTCCATAACCAAAGTAACGCGTGGTTTCGCGGCCGCGCCGCGAAACAGCGACGGGGACAAAAGGCCCCCACAACCACGTCCCTCATGCAGCCCCACAATCCGAGGACGTAGTCGTAGCAGGATCTGAGGGCTGACCTTCGCGGACACTCCGCACTGATATCTTCTGTATTGAAGACGTCGATGATGCACCCGTATACCATTGACGTCGACACCATCAGATGCGGACCGCGCGGTGACCCCACATTCCGCTGGCGCCCATGGGGCTGCCCTCGTTTCCTGACATGTCCCGCGCGGGCCGCGGCGAGCCGAGACCGCCGCATGACCTAATAGGAGCATGGAGCGATACCGCGGACCCGAACAACCGCATTCTATCGCGCCCCGTCAGTGTGCCGTCTGCCCGGTCCAGGCGAGCACGGAAAGAACGGAGCGAGACATGAGAACCGAATCGACACCCGGCGCCCGCGGGCCGGTCTTCTGCGGGGTCGACACCCACGCCGACTCGCATTGGCTGTGCGTCCTCGACTGGAGGGGCCGCAAGGTCCTGTCCCGCCGGTTCCCCGCCGACGCGGCGGGCTACGGCGCGCCCCCCCGGGCGATCGCGGCG
>CALBBA010000154.1 GCA_937926755.1 uncultured Collinsella sp. | reverse complement strand
TGCCGGGCGTGGTGCCCCAGTGGCCAACCAGGCGGTGCTTAACGTCCGGACGACCAAAGTCACGCGTCTCGCCGGTCTTCTCGTCGACAAAGTCAGCACGCATCAGCGGGTTGGAGCGAAGGTAAATCTGGCCGACGGACAGATAGTTCGAGGCACGCCAATACAGGTCGACACCCTCGAGCTCGGAAGCCGGAACCTCATGTCCCAGTTTTTGCCACGGCGTTCCCAGTGTTTTAGCCATTGTTTATGTCCCTTCGCTGCGCGGTCACCCTCCGATACGGCAACCTTTCGTTGGGACTAGTATATTTGCTAAAACGTTTTATCAAGGTGAAAAAACGTTTTATCATCCTTATTTGCCTTATGAATCGGCAAAACGAGACATTCACCTGCGGCATTGCCTGTCACAGGTACTTCACAATCGATCTCTACGAATTGATAAACGTGTTTAGTTGTGTTTAGTAAGCTCGAGCACGCTGTCCTTTACGATGAGCGCAGGCTCCAAAACCACCTCTTCGGCACGCCTGCCGCCCTTGCCGGCAAGCCGCTTGGACATGCAGCCAAAAGCATGCTCGGCGAGCACACCCGGATCCTGCTCAATCGCCGTCAGCGCTGGCTCAAAGAGAACGTCGGCCGCCGAGTTGTCATAGCTTACGACCGAGATATCGCCCGGAATGCTCTTCCCCATCTCGTGCAGGCGCTTGAGCAAGCCCAGCGCGATGTTATCCGAACTTGCAAACACAGCGGTGGCGTCGGTCGCCAGCACCGCTTCCGATGCCTCGTAGGCACTCGGGATGTAATACTCGCTCTCGAACTCCAAGCGCGCATCGATGGGCAGCCCCACCTCGCGCAGCGCACGCTCGTAGCCGGCGAGACGCTTGCGGCCCGTGTTGGACCGGCGCGCGTTGACCAGGCAGGCGATACGACGGTGACCCTGTTCGATTAGATAGCGGGTGGCCATGTAGCCGCCCATCTCGTGGTCGAACATCACCTTGTCGCACTCGAGTCCCTCGATTGCGCGGTCGACCATTACGGCCGGGATGGGAAGGTGGCTGACTTCTTCGCGCAGGGCGCGGTCGTCGGAGAACTCGTCACCCACCACCAGAAAGACGCCATCAACGCCGCGCGTCACCAGCTGGCGCAGCAGCTCCAGATCGTCAT
>CALBBA010000153.1 GCA_937926755.1 uncultured Collinsella sp. | reverse complement strand
GGCTCCGGCGCCTTTGCCTTTACAATGGGGGCATGGAACAGATTATTTTGAACATACTCGAGGCCCTGCGTCGCGGCGAAACCGTTGACGACAAGGCGCTCGTAAAACTGATACATGCCGAGGCGCGCCGTGAGGGTGTCGACAAGCGCGATCTGGCCAAGCGCCGTCTGCTGCCGTTCTACCAGCGGGTTAAACGTGAGGATCCGGCTCGTTGGGCTGGATGGAATGTCGATGCCGAGCTAGAGCGTCAACTGCTGCAGGTGCTACGCATGAAGCCGCGCCGCACGGCTTCGGGCGTGGCAACCATTACCGTCATCACCAAGCCGTGGCCGTGCTCGGGCGATTGCCTGTTTTGCCCCAACGACCTGCGCATGCCCAAAAGCTATTTACATGCCGAGCCGGCGTGCGCCCGTGCGGAGCAAAATTGCTTCGACCCGTATCTGCAGGTGAGCGCTCGTCTGACCGCGCTTTCGCAGATGGGGCATGCGACCGATAAGATCGAGCTCATTGTGCTCGGTGGTACCTGGAGTGACTATCCGGAAGGGTATCAGACGTGGTTTATGTCGGAGCTCTTCCGTGCGCTCAATGACGATGCCGTCGCCGGCGTGGCGGCAAACCCCATGTTGGCGCGTCCGGGTATCAGCCGTGCCGAGGCGGGGCGCCTGCTCGATGACGCTCCCGCCGATGCCCTGCCGCCGGTGGTAGCGGAGCGCCGCGAGCGCTATCGGGCTGCCGGCATTGCGACAGACGAGGCCGAGCTCGCGAGCGGTGTTGCAGGAGAGCAGGAGCGCGTGGATGTTGCTGTGGGCGGCTACAACCGCGCGGTGCGTCGTCTGTACGGCCCCGGTACGCCGTGGGGAGAGGTTGCAGAGCGGCAAACGGCAACGATGGAGGAGCTTGAGCGTCAGCAGCGCATCAACGAGACGGCGAAGTATCGCGTGGTGGGGCTCGTTATCGAGACGCGCCCCGATGCCGTAACACCGCAAGCCCTCACGCTCATCCGCCGCCTGGGCTGCACCAAGATTCAGATGGGCATTCAGAGTCTTGACCAGCACCTGCTCGACATCAACGAGCGTCGCATTTCGGTGGCTCAGATTGAGCGAGCGTTTTCGCTTGCGCGCCTGTTTGGCTTTAAGATCCACGCGCATTTTATGCTTAACCTGCTGGGCGCCACGCCCGAGGGGGACAAGCGCGACTACGAGCGCTTTATGACCGAAGGGGCCTTTATGCCCGACGAGGTCAAGGTTTACCCGTGTGCGCTCATCGAGGGCTCGCGTCTAGTGGGCTGCTACGAGCGCGGCGAGTGGCGCCCCTATACCGAGGAAGAACTGCTCGACGTGTTGGCCGACGACATCGTGGTGACGCCGGCGTTCTGCCGTATCAGCCGCATGATTCGCGATTTTAGTTCCGATGACATCATGGTGGGCAACAAGAAACCTAACCTGCGTCAGCTCGTTGAGAACCGCTTGGCGGCTCGTGGCGATGGGGCGACGGTGCGTGAGATTCGCTATCGCGAGATCAGTACCGCGGGTGCCGACCTGGATGATCTGTCTCTTGATGAGGTCGCTTACAAGACGCCGGTGACGCGTGAACGCTTTTTGCAGTGGGTGACGCCCGAAGGCAAGATCGCCGGCTTTTTGCGGCTGTCACTGCCCGATCGCGCGTTTGTTGCCGCGCATACGGACGAGCTGCCGACGACGCCGGACGAGGCGATGATTCGCGAGGTACACGTGTATGGCATGGCGGCGCGTGTGGGCGATCAGGGCCAGGCGGCTCAGCATCACGGTCTCGGACGTTCGCTCGTGGAACGTGCGTGCGAGATTGCTCGGGACGCCGGCTATGCGCGCATCAACGTGATCAGTGCGATTGGTACGCGCGAGTATTACCGCCACCTGGGTTTTTGCGACCATGATCTTTATCTGCAGAAGGAGCTCTAGATGAACAAGCCGAGTGTTTCCGCCGGAGTTGTTGCCGGCGTTGCCCTGGGAGCCGCGGCGCTCGGTGCGGCTGCCGTCGCTGTTCGTGCTGCCTGTCTGCAGGTCGCGCGAACCCGCAACGGGTTGGCGCGTGTGAAGCGCGTGCACGATGAGAGCGGTGACGAGGCCCGTGTGTTAGTGCAGGGCGGCGTTTACCAAAGCGCGAGCTATGTTGGCGATCGCTGGGCGGAGCCGGTCTTTGCGTACTATCGCGCATTTGACGATGTGTTTGAGGCCGAGGATGCGATGCGTGACGCTTATGGTCACGGTATCGACCGCATGCTCATGCTGGGCGGTGGCGGGTTTGCCTATCCCAAGTTCACACTGATGTCGCATGAGGGCTTACGCATGGACGTCATCGAGTACGATGCCGAGATTACGCGTCTGGCGCGTCGCTGGTTCTACTTGGACGAGCTGGAGCGCACGGTCGGCGATCGCCTGAGGGTGATTACCGCCGAAGCGCGCTCGTATCTGGGTGTGACGAGCGTGGGACACCGTCGCTACGACGTCGTTGTGAGCGATTGCTTTGGCGGTGCCGAGCCCGTGCACGAGCTGGCAACCGTTGAGGCGCTCCGTCTGGTGCGGGGCAGCGTGAACCCGGGCGGTATCTATGTGGCCAATATCGTGAGCACAAACGAGGGGAGCGATGTATCGTTCCTACGCGATTGCGTTGCCACGGCGCTCGAGGTATTCGCCCACGCCTGGGTGGTCCCCTGCGGCGACACGGAGTTCGGCGGCGAGGAGAACTACCTGCTCATCGCCAGCGACGGTGACTACGCCTTCACCGAAGCCGTGCCCTTCGACGCGGATTTCCTCGGCACCTTGCTCCATGACTAGTGACTTTGGGGCGGGGCTCTTTTAGCTACTCCCCGTCCCAAGAAGACTGGTCTTAGGCGTTGTCGCGCCAGCTGAGGACGCGCTGCCTCATGCCTTCGATGTCGAGCACGCCTTCGGCGAAGCCTTTGCGCACGAGCTCCTCGGGAACGTACTCGTCGTAGCGGTCAAAGTAAGGCACCTCGCCGGGGTAGACGAGCTCGATAGGGTCGAAGTCCTTCTCGGCCTCGGCGGCGAGCACCTCAAAGAACGTCTCCTCGTCGGCCTTCATCTTAAACTGCATAAAGTATGGACGCGACGGATCGAGCCCTCGAAGGCCGAGCTCTGCGGCGCATTTAATCTTGAGCATACGTTCGAGCGCTAGGAAGGCATAGCTGCCCAGCCAGGGGAAGAGCGCCCAGGTGTCACCGCCCAGGTTGATGAGCGGCTTAGTCCCCGCGCCCGAAATCTCGGCGGTATGACGAGCCTGTGCAAGGCGTGCCCGTGCGTTGCCCATGAGATACGGATATACCGCATGTTCGTTGAGTGCCTGGCGCATGCGCTCGAGCACATGCGTGTTAATGTCGCCGGGGCAGTCGCCAAAGTAGGCCGGCACCCGGCCCTTGACCTGCGTGGCAAAGACAGTGTGGCGCTTCCAGTCCACTTCCTCGACAATCCAACAGTGTCCGGCGATGGCGATGCGCTCACCGGGCGGGGGCGGATTAACGATCGTGCCCAGCTCGGCCGATTCGCTCCGGACGGTAAACTCCTCGTTTTCCTGGAACACGGCGTAGAACTTAAAGTTGTTGATGATGCGCTCGCCCGCGAGGCCCACGATGAGCCCGCCTCCCTCGGTGGCCTGGATATGGTCGATCTTGATGAGGTGGCGCAGCAGCACGCGGTAGTCGTCTGCCGAGACGCGGTGGAAGTAACTGAGCGTGAGCACGCGCTGGGCAAGTTCGGCCGGCGTGAGCTCGCCGGTGCTGGCAAGCGTCGACATGGTCTGGTGATAGAGCAAGCTGTAGGGGAGTCGATCGAGCTCAGGCGGCTCGACCCACTTTTCTTCGCGATAAAGTTGTACGAGTGCGATGCCCTGCAGGAGCTTCCAGGGAATCGTCTCGGGCATCATCGTACGCGGCTCGGGTTCTTCCTCGCGCATGACAAACCACATCTCGGGCGGAAGGTCGCGGCGGCCCGTGCGCCCCATGCGCTGCAAAAAGGAGCTGACGGTAAATGGCGCGTCGATCTGGAACGCTCGCTCCAAGCGACCGATATCAATGCCGAGCTCAAGCGTGGAGGTGGTGACGGTTGTCTGTGCCTGCTCCTCGTCGCGCATGAGCTCCTCGGCGGTCTCGCGCAGCGATGCCGAGAGATTGCCATGATGGATCAGGAAGCGATCGGGTTCGTGCCGGTTCTCACAGTAGCTGCGCAACATGGAGCACACGGCCTCCGCCTCTTCGCGCGAGTTGGCAAATACCAGGCACTTGCGGCCGCGGGTATGTTCAAAGATATAGCCCATGCCGGGATCGGCGTTGTCGGGCGCGGTGTCGGTGGGGTTGAGCAGCGCCTGTTCGGTCGCTCGCGGGATGTCGACTTCTCCCTCGGGGGCCGAGGAGGCGTGACGGTCCTTAGGAACGGCCTTGCCCCGTGCCTGCTCGCGACGTTGACGGCGCTCCTCTTGTGTAAGCTGTCCACTATGGCGCATGTCTTGTCCGGATGCAGGCAGTGCCGTGGGTGGTGTCGCCTCAATGCGCTCGCACGCGAGCACCTCGGCTTCCTGCGGACCCGTGCTCGTGAATCCCCGCTGTTGCGCCTGGGGACCCGAGTTGTAGAAGTGCTCCATGGAGATACGCCACACGCGGCGTGGCTCCTCAAAGCGGGGGATGACGCAGTCGCGTCCCGTCCCCTGCGACAGGAAGGCGCCCGTGCGTTCCGGGTCCCCGATGGTGGCCGAAAGGCCGATGCGCCGGGGCCGCACGCCCGCCATGCGCGAAAGACGCTCGATAAGGCAGAGCGTCTGCCCGCCGCGGTCACCGCGCATGAGCGAGTGGACCTCGTCGATGACCACATAGCGCAGGTCGCAGAACATACGCGGGATTGCCATGTGCTTGTGGATCAGGAGTGCCTCGAGTGATTCGGGCGTAATCTGTAGGATGCCGCTTGGCTTTTTGATGAGCTTTGCCTTGTGCGACTGCGAGACATCGCCGTGCCAGTGCCAGACGGGGATATCGGCCTCTTCGCACAGATCGTTGAGGCGAACGAACTGGTCGTTGATGAGTGCCTTGAGGGGGCCAATATAGAGGGCGCCAACGCTTGCGGGCGGGTTCTCCCAAAACTCGGTCAGGATGGGAAAGAAGGCTGCCTCGGTTTTGCCGGAAGCCGTGGATGCCGTCAGGAGCACATTGTCTTGCGTGTTGAAGATGGCATCTGCCGCCGCAACCTGGATGGAGCGCAGACTCTCCCAATCGTGGGAGTAGATGAAGTCTTGGATAAACGGGGCGTAGCGGTCAAAGGCGTTCACGGGGCCTCCTCTCATCAACGGGCTGATCAACGCAACGGGCAACGGTTCGATATCTTGCAACATCGGCGTTTGCCCAGATAAAACCTACCAAAAAACCTGTCCCTTTTTGGCAGGTTAGATGGCGAATTCGGCAAAGTTGCGGTCGTCGTCCGCGGTGCCGGTGTCGTCTGTTGCGGCTGCCGGCGCCAGCGCGTCGCCGCCGACGCTTTGCAGCAACTCGGCCACGTTGGCGTCGGGGTTTTGGCATAGGATGTCGAGCAGCTCGATAAAGTCACGAATGACTTCACGCGGCGTCAGATGTGTGTCGGCCCCCACGCGGCCAAACTCAATCTTGAGGAAGTCCACCAAGTCGTTCTCGGTAAGCGTGGGCGTCCAGCCAAAGTAGCCGGCATGAATCTGCATGAGCTTTTCGATGAGCACCAGCAACTCCTCGTAGGTGAGTGGCTGCAGGCGGATGATGGGCGCGAGCATGTCCTTAAGGTCCTCGCGTGCAAAGCGGCCCTGAGCGAGTCGACTTTGCAGGGCCTCGTAGGAGAACACGCCACGGCGGCGGTCTTCGATGGAGGTTGGCGTGCCGCCCATGATCATGCCCAGGTACTGCGCCTTGCCCTGGAGCGTGTCGTTGTACATGGTCAGGATCTTTTCGTAGTTGTATTGGCGTGTGATGGCGTTGGGAATCTTATACAGATTCACGAGCTCGTCGATGAGCACCAGCATGCCCTTGTAGCCGCTGCAGACCAAAAAGCGCGCAATGAGCTTAACGTAGTCGTACCAGTCGTCATCGCTGATGATGGTCGAGGAGCCCAGCTCGGCGCGTGCCTCACTCTTGGTGCGGTACTCGCCGCGAATCCATTTGGTCACGCGGCTCATAGCTTCTTCGTCGCCCTCGGATACGGCCGCGCGGTAGCGGCGAAGCATGCGGGTGAAGTCGAAGCCGTGGACCATCTCCTCGAGCGGGGCCAGTTGGGCATTGACGACCGACTCGTCGACGTCGGCACACGAGGCAACCCAGCGATCCAGAATAAGGTTGAGCGCGCCGCCCTCGGGGCGTGTCTTGGTCGATATATTGCGGATGAGCTCGCGGTAGGTGGCAAGGCCCTGTCCTTGCCCGCCCTGCAGGCGGCGCTCGGGCGACAGGTCGGCATCGGCGACGACGAATCCCTCGCCCATGGCGTGCGTGCGGATGGTCTGAAGCAAGAAGCTCTTGCCGGCGCCGTAGCGACCGACTAAAAAGCGGAAGCTCGCGCCGCCATCGGCGATGAGACTCAAATCGGTGAGCAGGGCGCGAATCTCGACCTCGCGTCCCACGGTGATATAGGGAAGGCCGATGCGCGGGACCACGCCGCCCTTGAGCGAGTTGAGAATGACGGCGGCGACGCGTTTGGGTACGCGGGGCGCTGCGGATGCGGTATCACTCATGGTCTAGGTATCCTCTCACGTCTGCTTCGTAATCCTCGATAATCTGCGGCCCTGCCGCTCCAAACTCGATAACGGTGTCACCCACCAGGTCAAAGAGCGCCTCGTTGATGGTATCGACGAGCATATCCTCGCTCTGGCCCGACCTCTCCACTGCCGATGTCGCTTGCGCTGCGTTTTGCTCGAGCAGTGCGCGCAGATACGCGGTTGCGGCAGGCGCGAGTTCGGTCGCGGCGTCAGTGGACGCAGCCGCTGCGAGCGGGGGTGTCGGCACGAGAAGCGGCGCCACGACACCAAACTGTTCGGTGGAAATGGTTGGCCCATCGGCCCCGTCCTGCCTTGCGGTCGTCGTGACCAGCTCGACAAACGCGTCTGCTGCGGCCTCGGCTTTCGGCTGCTCGGAGCTCACCGTATCGACCTCTGCGAGCACATCGTCCTCGCGCTCCTCATCGATCAAAAGCGCCTCACGCGTTTGTGCGGCGGCGCTCCGAATGTGTCCCAGCTGACTCAAATCGATATCGATCTTGACGGGCTGGTGCGCGGCGTCCCACGAAAGCCATGCCGTGATCTCGTCGTCGATAATCTTAGCCAGATATTTGGGAACCTTCTCTTCCTTAAGGGGATGGCCGGGATCCAGTGCCAAGCGCAGGCGCTGATCACAAGCGCGCATCATCTCGCCGAGCTTGCTGCTCTTTTGCCTGCTGCCGTGAATCCGCATGCATTCCCAAAAGCCATTCTGGCAGCGGTAGATGTGAATGGGGTCTAGGCGATATTCGCAGTCCTCGTGGCGCTCGGGCGCAAAGAACACGGCCGAGGCAAACATGGTGTAGGGCATGGCCGTCTCCTCCCCAAACAAGCTCGCTACGATGCCAGTCTTTCGGTGCGTGTCATAGTAGCGCGCCATACGGACATACACGGCGCATGCCACGTGGCGCAGGTCGCGATGGTGGCTGCGGTCGAGCCGCGAGTTACTTAGGTTGTACGTGGAGAGGGCGTTGATGGCGGCCATGAGTCGCTCCTCGCGCACCTCATCGGGCGGAAGGGGGAGCGTGGGCTCGGAGGTTTTGCGACGTTTGGGGGTCTGGTCGGACGGTGCCGGTGCCGGTACAAGGTCTCGTGCCGCGCGCCGCAGCTCGATAAGGGCGTTATCGAACATGACGGTTTTAGAGTCGCGGAGCAGCTTGGGGTCGAGCCCATGGAATACGGCGTAATCCTGCAACCACACGCGTGCAAACCGATCAATGCCGGGCTCGAAGGCGCGATAGACATCCCAAAAGGCCTTGATCTTGTTAAAACCGTCGAGCGGGTCATCTACGCCAATGCCGCAAATCAGCTCATAGAGATACAGAAAGGCAAAGGACGTAGACGTTTCCTCGACGGTTCCGCGGCGCACTTGGGCACGCCAGGTAAAGTAGCCGCGCAGCTGCCGGTCGCTCATGGCGTTGTAGGTGGGAAAGTACGACTTAAAGGTGCCGTTGTAGGGACAGTCGTCCTCAAAGTCGGCCATCAGCAGGCCCTGGCGGTAAAAAAGCTCGGCTTCCGAAAGCCAGCGGCCCGCACCGCCCTTGGGGTCATCCTGCCAGCGCGATATCTCGCGCATTTTACGGTACTGGTCGGGGAGGAAATTCTGCATCTGTCGGCCGGTTTTGAGAATCGGCTCGTCTGCGTAGATTTCGTTTGAGAAGCGGGTGGACTGATGGGTCCGGGCCTCGGCCATAATGCGCTCGATGAGCATCTTGATGTCCTGGTCGGCCACCGCTTCTCCTCTCCTAACGCAGCTACGGTGACCTCATATCATAGCACAGCATCAAACAGATGTTCGAGATACCGCTGCGTTGATAGATTTAGAACAGGAGGGCGTAGATGACGGCGATGACGACGGAGGGAAGCATATTGGCCGTGCGGAAGGTCTGAGGACGGATGAGGTTGACGCCGACACAGAAGATGAGCATGGAACCTACGAGCGAAAGGCTGTTGAGGGCAGCTGTGGTCATGATGGGGGAGAGCGCGCCGGCAAACAACGTGATCGTCCCCTGGAACACGGCGACGGGCAGGGCCGAGAAGATGCAGCCGCGGCCAAGCGAGGCCGTCATGGTGCAGACGATGATGCAGTCCAGTGCGCCCTTGAGGGCAAGCGTTGACCAGTCGCCGAGCAGACCGTCCTGGATCGATCCCACAATGGCCATGGCGCCAATGCACACGGTGAGTGAAGTCGAGACAAAAGCGTTGGTGAACTCGTTATCGCCCTCACTGCCAGTCTTGCGCTTGAGCCATTCGCCAAGGTTCTCGATGGCGGCCTCCAAGTTGATGGCCTCGCCGATGAGCGAACCGAGCGCAAATGAGACGATGAGCATGGTGGTACCGGTGGTCGCTAGCACCTTTCCATCGATGATGAGCATCTTTTGCATGGTGCCGCCCAGGCCGATAAACAGGACGCACAGCCCCGATGCTTTCATGAGCGTGTCTTGGATGCGCGGTGTAATGAAGCGGCCGCCCGCTAATCCCAAAAGACCGCCCGCAACTAAAAGCACAACGTTGATGATTGTTCCCAAGCCCGGCATGAGCCCTCCTGTATTGATGCCAACGTGGCAATCGTAGCAGAACGAAATGCGAGGCACATCGCGACTCATCTAATACGTTATATAAGTGGTGTTAGGAATGATGCGCAGCATTTAAGCCTCAGGTGGTTGTCGGGACATAGGGATAGTATTCAAAGCGCAGTGTCATAAGCCGCTGCGGGAATTCAATAGCCGCGGCGATGATATTGGCATCGCGGGCACGATCAAACCCTTCGAGTTCGATCTGATACGAGACGTCTTGCATAATGTCCAGACGCCGCCAGGCTAGGAGTGTGTCGCCATCGAATTCCAAGGTCTTGCCTCCATCTGGAGCAACGGCGTATAGACGCAGCTTGGCGGTGGTTGCAGGGTCGACAACCGTGACCTTTTTAATTTCGTTTCGAGTATTCTTGGCGCCCAACAAGGTGAGCAGTGTTGGGGCCACGACCTCGCCCGATGGCAAAAAGACGACTTCGATGGATTCGGGAAATGCGATGATGGCCGACTTGCGGACGGGTTGATTGGCGGCGGCAACTTCGATGTTCGCAGCGTCGATGACCTCTGTGTGGTCGAGCGCGGCAAGCACGCAGCAGTTACCTTCATCGATCTCCTGAGGATCAGCAAGCCCCAGACTGTCCGCGAGTTCGGAATCGTTTGGATCGGTAGCGGGTTCATTCGGTGCTTCGAGAGAAGCTGGGACGCTGTTTGTCGGCGACGGCGTGTCGCCCGCACCTGCTTCTTTGTCCGCGCTCTCTTCTTGTATGGTTGCGTTGATGGGTTCGTCGTTTGGGGGGAGCGTCTTGGCGTCAAACGCGGAGGGGAGAATTCCGATAGCTCCGGATCCGTTCCACTCCATTTCGAGAAGCGCCGGGTCGGCAAGAATGCGTTGCCTGCTTTGCGCGTGGGAATCGATTTCAAAAGGACCTGCCTCTATCCCTCGTGTAAGGCTGAGTGATCCGGCTGGCTTCTCGAAATGAGCGTCTGTGTCTTTGGTACTGACGGCGTAGAACAGCAGGGACGCTTCTCCCGCCGCGATGGCATCGGTGCCGGCTTTGGTCAGCCGCAATGATGCCGTGAATGAGAGGGTGGGCTGCGCATCGTCTGCATTCGCGGCGGCGCAGCCCAGACATATACCGCCTCCTTTCTCAAAAAACGTACCGTCGAAGGCGACCTTCGCTCCGTTCGCCGAGTCATCGACCGAAGCGATGTCGATGCGCAGCTCTAAATTGCATGGATCGCCATCTGCATCGAGCACAGCCGAGCGCCACGTGCAGACGGCGCACCCCGCCCGGGAGCCGTTTGCCTTGTTCGAACGATCGATATCCACGACTATCGAGCCGTCCGTATTACGACGAAGACATCCCGAGGTCGAGATTGCGGCCTGTGCGATCGAAAAACGCTTGCACGCAATGGCGCTCGACGGATTTGGTGCGGAGCTTAGGGCCGCTGGTAAGGAGTCTGCCATGACAGGAGTCGCCCAAGCGGCGACAGGCGTTCCGGTTGCGAGCGCGCCGCAGAGTGCGACGACGGGCAAAAGGTTCTTCGATGCCATAGGGTCTCCTTAGCTAATTTAGTGCGGCCTGTCCGTGTTTTGTTTCTGGCTGCGTTTGATGTGCAGACCGAGGCCGGCGGTTCCCGCGCCTGCTGCTGTGGCGCCTGCTGCCAAGAGCCATCGTCTGTCGCCTGTCTGCGCCAACGGTTCCTCGCGGTCGCCGCGGTCGAGCTCCGAGAGGTCGACCGTCACTTGCGTGGCGGCCTGCGCCTGTTCTTGCTGGGCAAAGGCCATGGCTGGCCCAAACGCTAGGATGCTGACGGCGGCGGCCAGGGCGACGGCCTTATGCCGTGTGCGCACCGGGCTCGACCGTCCAGGTGATCGTTGCAACCTGATCGCCTTCGCCGGTTACGCGGAAGATGTCGCGCGTGACGCGGGCGACGTTTCCGCTTGTCTTGAGCTTAATTTTGTCCGTGCCACCGGCAATGCCCTGGTAGCCCATGTCGAAGGCTGCGTTCTTGGAAAGATCGAGGCCCGTCTCCTGCATTGCGGCGCTGGCGTTCTGGAGTGCGCCGTTGGGGCCGACCTTAAAGTCGATGGAATTCTGCGCGGTTCCGGCCTTGGCGTCGGCGGCAATGGTCCAGGTGTTCATGGCGTCGATCTTCATGTTGGTGACATGGATGCCGTAGGCCGAATGATTGTCGATGGTGGTCGCGTCTTCTGAGGGGCCCTGAAGCGTGCCGTCGGCCTTGGCGACGAAGGGAATAACCGTCGGAACTTTGAACTCAACGTTGTCGATCTCGGTCCTGACCATTACCTTCGTGGTTCCAACGCGCCCGGCCGCCATAGCTGGCGTCGGGGCGGCGCCCATTGCGAGCGCGAGCGCGAGTCCTGCGCCCACGACGAGCGCTCTGGCTCCGTTCATGTTCCTGGTGATGTCCATGGTCGTTCCTTTCTATTCGCCGCGGGCCGTCCCCGCGATGATTGGACGAATGCTGGTGAATTGCGTGCGGTGCCGCGTCGGCCGGAAAGCTAGTTCTCGGTTTGCTCAACCCGTACCTTGACGCGCGTCGGGTTGCCGTGGCTGTCATAGGTCTTGGCGTCAAGCGCCTGGATCTCGATATACGCCTCACCTTCCTCGATGTCGCCGGCGGGGCATGTCTCGACCGTTTTGCCGGTCTCGACCACACCGGATTCGTACATGGTCTCGTCGTTTTGGATGACGCGGAATCGCTGGGGAAATTTATTGTCTTGGACGTTTTGCACGTTGACGCGCAGCTTGCCGTCCTCCTGCAGCTGAGCGACCGGTGCGACCGAAATCGTCATCATGTTGTCGCGGACGATGGCGTCGAGCTCATCTTGGATTTCCTGACGCGTTTTGCCCTCGGCCGTCGTAACCGAAGCGCCCGCCTCGGGTACGGGCTGCGACTGCCAAGCGTATAGTCCTACGGCGACAAGGGCACAGACGATGGCCAAGCAGGCAACGATGAGCTTCTTGCGACGACCCGGGCCTGCAAAGTGGGGTGGCTTCTTCGCGCTCATGCGGCATCCTTGGCGGTATAGATGCGCGCAAAGGTGGACGGGTTCGCTCCAAAGAGCATGTGAAGCATCAGGCGGCGTGAGTAGACAAGCTCGTCGAAGTCGGGAGGGAGCTCGATGTCGTGGATATGCGCGATGCGGTGGGCGAGCGCCGAGAACGACTCGGGGTCGCAGATCACATCGGTGGTAACGTGGTAGACCGTCGTATCGGGGAACGCCTCTTCGTCGAAAGGCAGGAGATGGGGATCGTCGTCGACTTCGATGGCGATGCCGTACTGGGGCCAGTAATATGCCATGGGAACCTCCCTGCTTCTGGGGCCAAAACTTCTGTCGGTTTTGGCTGTCGATGCCGACGGTATCAGCCACTACTTGACCAATTGCTGACCAAATGCTCGACGGATTGGTGTCTCCGCAGGTAAAAGGCGGCAAAAAATACTCCAACTTTTTTCAAGCGACAATCGCGCGGTCGGCGACGGCGGGGCCATATGTGTCAAAAGCATCGTCTGCCGAGGAAATCAAGCCGCTCGCCGAATTGCACGAACGTAAAAATCGCCAATTATGGAGACGGTCTCGAACACGTCGACGAAACGATGCGGTAACATCTCCCTGCAAACACTGTAGTTAGATAAAGGGGGAGTTCGCGTGTCTGCAACCATCAAACCCTTCACCGACGAGTTCGAAGAGTATGGTCGCGATGAGTCTCGCGCATCGGGCGAGGCCTCGAGCATCTCGTTTCCGACAACGGAAGACGAGGTCCGTGCCATTTTGGAAAAGCTCCATGCCGAGCGTGTCCCGGTAACGGTTCAGGGCGCCCGAACCGGCCTTGCCGCCGGTGCCGTGCCCCACGGCGGGCATATCCTCAATACTTCCCGTATGAATCGCTACTTGGGCCTTCGCCGCGATGAACAAGGCCAATTTCTGCTGCGCGTGGAGCCGGGCGTTGTGCTCTCGGAGCTGCGCAAACAGCTGAGCAAGAAGGTGTTGCCGACTGCTGGTTGGGACCAGGCATCGCTTGAGGCCTACGAGGAGTTCCAAGAGGCCCCCGAGCAGTTCTTTCCCACCGATCCCACCGAGGCATCTGCCTGTCTGGGCGGCATGGCGGCATGTAACGCCTCTGGTGCCCGCAGCTACGCCTACGGTCCCATGCGCCCACATATCACGGGACTCCACGTCGCGCTGGCTGATGGCGATTTGCTTGAGCTTCAGCGCGGCGAGGCTTTTGCCCAGGGCCGCCACCTGTCGCTCGTGACGGCAGTGGGTCGTACGCTCGAGCTCGATCTTCCCGGCTATACCATGCCCAAGACAAAAAATGCCTCAGGCTATTTCGTTGCGGACGAAATGGACGCCATCGACCTCTTTATCGGTGCTTGCGGCACGCTCGGCGTTATCACCGAGCTCGAGATTGCCCTGCAGGCGGCGCCTGCGGTCGTTTGGGGTGTGAGCTGCTTTTTCGATAGCGAAGACAAGGCCGTGTCCTTTACCGATTCCGTGCGTCCTGTCCTGTCCCATGCGGATGCCATCGAGTACTTCGACGCTGGCGCCCTGGATATTCTACGTCGCCAGCGCGAGCAGTCGACGGCGTTTGCCTCGCTGCCGGCGCTCGAC
>CALBBA010000152.1 GCA_937926755.1 uncultured Collinsella sp. | reverse complement strand
AATACCTGATTCTAAAGCAGGGCTACTCTGGGGACGGTACCCAGTTACTAGTGGTGAATGCGGATGATGGATCGCAAATACAAGCCTCAACCTTTATTGATGACTATGGTTGCCGAGGCGGTGACTACCGAGGAGCTTATTGTTTCTCCAATAAAGAGGACTTCTTTTATTCATATGATCCGGAGCAGTCAGAAATCATTGGCTATCCGTTAGGGGATAAAGGCGAATCGGAGTCTACTCCCGTAGATTCTTCCGCCGTTGAAAGGAATCTTTGGCAGCTCGGCTTGTCTGATGATGGCAACACCTTTTTCTTGACCTCTTCTGATACCGAGTCTGTTAGGTTCAGTAAGATTGATCGCAAGACGGGAAAGGTTCTCTCGGTCTATTCGGCTCCGTTTTTTGAGGACAATAGTTGCGGGGGCTCTTCGGCATGGATGTCTTTAGACGGTAAATATGGTTATGTGAATTATTCAACTGGCTTTAAGCTGACAACAATTAACTTGGATTCTGAAACCATTGTTAATGAGATAAGCACACCGGGCCTCGAATTTTCTTCATTTGGTTCTCCGGTGCGTGTGATGGCGGATGGAACCTTGTTTTCAAGCGGTGTATTTGTTTCGAAAAAAGGCGAAATTGCAGCCACTAATGAGCGAGAAGATATTTCGGGCCGCGCATACAACGCAAATGGATCATTGATGGGCATGCTGTCCAGCCAGCCTAACGGGGGAGGCTCTTCGAGCTCGGAGCGCGTCGACGAGTGTTCTCTTTCGGTTGTCGACTCCGTTACAGGTAAGACAAAATGGAAATCCTCATTTAGCACGAAGAATTACGATCCGGACATTTCGTCTTTGTCAAGTGATGGAGCATTTGCTTTAGCATATACCGATGATATCGATGGATCCGGTTTGCTCTATCTGGTTGATACCAAGACTGGATCGTCCTCTCAAATATCCTTAAAAAGCGGTTATGACAAATCTGGGGTCGGCCCCGCGTATTTTTCGCAAGATAATTCAAAGGTTTACGTTGCGCGAGATCTTGATGACGATAGCGCATCAATTGATGTTTACGAGATCGGTGCCTCGGGAGGCCTGCTGTCTCCTGCGGCCCAGCACGATGGTGGCTCATCCTCGCTCAACCCAATTGTCATTGTCATTGTAGTTGCAATTCTTCTTGCTGCGGGCGTTGGTGGCTTCGTTGTCATTCGCATGCGTAAGCACTCTAAGGGGTATGCGGCAACCGCGAATGGCACTATCCCCGCTGCGCCTCAACAGACGATGCCGCAGAATTTCGTCGGACAGCAGGTTCAGGTTCAACCGCAGCAGGCGCCCATGCCTTCGGAAGCTACGCGATTCTGCGGTTCGTGCGGAAGTCCGCTTACGCCTGATTCTCAGTTCTGTCCGCATTGCGGCGCGCCGGTAAAGCACTAAGCGCATGCCGGTGGAGCGATTAAAACAGAATCGCGACATGCTGATGGTCGCGGGCATCTTTGGGGTGCTCGCGACCATCGCGGATATGTTTCGCGATACTGTGGGATTCTCTTGCAACCCTATCTACGTGGTTCATGTCTTGGGGCACTTCGCCTTTTTCTGCGCAGCGTTGATGCTTAGCGACTATCTGATCGATCGGTTCCTGGTGGGACGCAAAGGTGCTGTTGACGTCCCTCGGCAAGACTATGCTGGATGGTTTGACAACTTGTGCGATATGGCGTTCTCTGGCATCCCGCAGACGTACGCATTCGGCGGCATCATAAAACTGGGCGCAATCATCTACGCCTGCTGGGCCCCGCTGCTGGCCCTGCTGTTCCCGGGCGTGATCTGGTGGGATACCCGCCAACAGCTTTTGCAGTACAACGGCTTGCCCAATGCCTTGTCGGAAGGCGTTATCACCGACCATCATCCGGTGCTCGATACCTATCTGTACGGATGGTTTACCGACTTGGGCCGTGCGCTGGGGAGTGTCGACACCGGGGTGTACGCTTTTTGCCTGGTGCAGGCGTTTCTGTCGGCGTGTGCCCTGGCGTGCTGTCTTGTTTTGGTTCGCCGCATGGGCGGCGGACGTGGCGTTTGTCTGGCACTGCTGGCGTTTCTGTGCCTGTATTGGCACCTTCCCATTTATGCTTCTGCCATGGCGAAGGATGCCACCTTCCTGCCGTTTTTCCTACTGTTCTCGGTTGCCTCCATTGAGGTCATGCGTTCGAGGGGGCAACTCCTGAGGGTCCCCGGCTTTCTTCTCGTGTACGTTGTTCTCGTGTTGCTTGTGGCGCTGACGCGCAAGACCGGTTTGATTCTCGCGCTGGTCGTCTTGATTGCCGTGTTCTTTAGGGCTACGGGTCGACGAGGAAAGCTAATCGTCGCCGCGGTCGCGGTCGGCAGCTCTCTGTTTATGGTGATTATCATGCCTAGGGCCGCGCTTCCCGCTTTGGGGTGCGAGTCTGGTGGCAAGCAGGAAGTCTACGGTCTCATGTTTCAGCAGTCCGCGTTGCTGATGCGTGACCACGGGGACGAGCTTCCGGAATGGCAGCGTCAAGAGATCGAGCGCGCCATCGGGGAGGATGGTAAGAACAACTACACGTGGTTTTTAACCGACTCCGTTAAAGACTCCACGTTTGGTAAGGCCGACGAGCTCGATTTTGCAGCCTATTTTGGCGCGTGGGCAGCGGGGTTCCTGCAACATCCACTTTGTTATCTCGAGGCGTATCTGGGAGTGCAGATTGGCTGGTATGCCATGCCGGTGGCGGGAAGCGAGGCCCTGTCGCCCTATGTGACTCCTGACGACGGGCACAACGTGAGCCATGTGTTTCCCCGCTCGCGGGACCTGGGATTGAGCTGGTCCGATGCGACCTTGGGTCGCAGTGTCGAGTCGCTCGTCGCATGGTTTCAGTCGACGCCGGTCGGCATGCTTGTCGGCGCCAAGGCGCTTTGGTCGACCTGGGGTATGGCGTTTCTGCTGCTGGAGATAAAACGTCGTGCGCCCCAGAAACTCTATCTGATGGCGCCGCTCGTTGCGGCAAACCTTGTTCTTTGGATCTCGCCGACATCGTATACGACCGAGTCGATGCGCTACCTGCTGCCGTTGTTGTTCTGGCTGCCCGTGAGTGCAGCGATGACTTTTGCCAGCGTTGCGTCGACCGAATAAAGCGGGCCCGCGTGCAGCTACGCACGCGGGCCCGCTCTCATCATGTGGTTAGTTGCGCTTGAGGTGGACGACGGTTTCGCAGTGGAAGGTTTGCGGGAACAGGTCGACCGGTGTGATCTTGACGGGGGAGAAGGTGCCTTCTTCGACAAAGCGTTTGAGATCGCGCGCCAGGGTGGCCGGGTCGCAGCTCACGTAGGCGACATCGCGAGCACTCGTGCTGGCGATAAGGTCGATCGCCTCGGGCGCGAGGCCCGCGCGTGGCGGATCGACTACTAGGACATCGGCGTCCTGATCGGGGAACTCGCGCACCGCGTCGCCGCCGATAACGTCGACGTTATCGAGCTTGTTGATCTCCAGGTTACGGCGTAGATCACGCACGGCCGGGCCATAGGCTTCGACGGCAGCGACAAAATCGCAGCGGCGGGCGAGCGGCAGGGTAAAGGTGCCGGCACCGCAGTACAGGTCCACGGCCAGCTCGTCTTCCTGCGGGTCGAGGGCGTCCATAACGAGCTCAATCAAAATCTCGGCGCCCTTGGTGTTGACCTGGAAAAAAGACGGGGCAGATAAGCGCATCTGGCCCTCGGCGATATTCTCGGTCCACGAGCCCTCTCCGGCGAGCATCTCGACTTTGGAGACGCGGCGCGCCTTCTTCTCGCCCTTGCTCATCACGCGCACGATGCTCGTGGGATGAACGGCGTCCGCCAGCACGCGGGAGACCTGCGAGCGCGGAAAAGAGCCTGTGGGCGTCCAGAGTGCGACTTCGAGTGCCTTGGTGCGGCGCGATGCGCGAATGCCCACGCGTTCGAGTCCCAAGTCATGGCTGCCACTTAGATAGTTGAGTGCGCCGACGACCGATTTGAGCGCCTTCGGGAAGCGCTTATCGAACAGCGGGCACGTATCGACGGTCACGATTTTGCTGGGGTCGACACCGTGCATGCCAAGGCGCACGCGACCGTTGACGACAGTCGGTTCGAGCTCGATTTTATTGCGGTAGCCCCAGTCGTCCTTGGTGTGGCAGATGGGCTGTACCAACTCATCGACCTGCTCAGGAGCGAACTTGCCGATGCGCTCGAGTGTGGAGCGCAGGTTTTGCTCTTTGGCGGCGAGCTGTGCCGTGCGCGAGAGATTGCCCCACGAGCAGCCGCCGCAGATGCCCACGAAGGGGCAGGGAGGCTGAATGCGATCGGGGCTTGGCTCCAGAATCTCGGTGGTGCGGGCGCGCATGAACGACTTGCCGTCCTGCACGACCTCGGCCTCGACGGTGTCGCCTGCCACGGCACCCTGCACAAAGACGGCCTTGCCGTTGTCGGCGTGCGCCAGCCCGTCGGCGCCGTAGGTCATCGATTCTATAGTGAGCTTCATATTCCTGCCTGTCATTCGCGTTGTTGTTCGCACCATGGTAGCAGGGAAAAGCGCCCCGCATCCGAGGCTTTCCTCAAATACGGGGCGCTTCTACAAACCGCTTCTACAAACGACTATTTCGTCTTGCCGGTAATGAGCGTCTTAAGACCCAGGCCGATCAGGCCCAGGCCCATGCGCACGCGACCGGGGCGATGGCGCTCGATGGCCTTAGTCTTGCCGGCGGGCTTATCGCGACGGGCGCTCGTCTCGGGTGCGGGCTTGGTGACCTGCGGCTCGGGCTGAGGTACAGGTGCGGGCTCGGGCTCAATGACGGTCGCCTGGACCTTCTGAACCTCGGGTGTGGCCGGCCGCAGCCCAGGACCAGGCTTTGCCTCAATGACGGGCTCGGGCGCGGCCCCGGCTCATGTGCAGGGGCGGGATATGCCTCGGCGGCGGGCTTCGGAGTTGCGGTAGCGGGCTCGGTCGCTTTCTCCACGCCGTCCTCTGCGGCCGCCTCGGGCTCATTCACCGGGGGAGCAGCAACCGCTTCCGGTTTGGCAACTGCCCCATGTTCAACCTCAGCCTGAATAGCTTCTTCGGCCACACGCTCCTTCTCCTGCGCGCGCTGCTGCGCGGCGGCCTCGGCGTTGCGATAGGCACGCTCCAACAGGGCTTCCTGCGAGTTGAAGGGTCTCTCGCCCTCTGCACGCTCCACGGGGACCCAGGTGCCGTCGCTCGTGAGGCTGCGGGCTTTCACGTTGTCGCGCAGCTGCATGCCCATGTACTCGTGCACCATGGCGCGGCAGGGGGGGTCGAGCACGGGGAAGGCGATCTCCACGCGGTGTTCGGTGTTGCGCGTCATCATGTCGGCCGAGCTCAGATAGATCATGTCCGAGTCCACGCCAAAGGCGTAAACGCGCGCATGCTCCAAAAAGCGTCCGACGATAGAACGGACATGCACGTTCTCGGTCTTGCCCGGAACGCCCGGCTTGAGGCACGAGATGCCGCGGATGATCATGTCCACGCGGACTCCTGCGCACGATGCCTCGGCGATCTTGTCGATGACCTCGCGGTCGGTGAGCGAGTTGAGCTTAAAGAACACACGGGCGGGCTCGCCGGCGAGGGCGCGCTGGATCTCGCGATCCAGGCCGCGCATGATGAGCGGCTTCAGGCCGACCGGCGCCACGCCCAGGAAGCGGTAATCGCCGCGCAGGTTGCCCAGCGACAGGTTGCGGAAGAACAAGTTGGCGTCCTCGCCGATGCCGGGATGGGCGGTCATGAGCATAAAGTCGCTGTAGAGCTTGGCCGTCTTCTCGTTAAAGTTGCCGGTGCCCAACAGCGTCAGGCGTGTAAGCGCCATGCCCTCGCGATAGGTGAGCTGGCAGATCTTGGAGTGGCATTTAAAGCCCTCGGAGCCGTAGATGACGGTGCAGCCTGCCTCTTCCAGACGCTCGGCCCACTCGATGTTGTTCTGTTCGTCGAAGCGGGCGCGGAGCTCCATGAGCACCGTGACCTCTTTGCCGTTCTCGGCTGCATCGATCAGCGACTCGCACAGGCGGCTCTGCTTGGCCACGCGGTAGAGCGTGATTCGCAGCGAGATGCACTCGGGGTCGTAGGCGGCCTCGTGCACCAGATCCAGGAAGGGGTTCATGGCCTCATAGGGATAAAAGAGCAGCTTGTCGTGCTGAAGTACCTGCTCTCGGATGGAGCGGGTCATATCGATGGTGGGGTTGGGCTGCGGCTTAAACGGCGTAAAGAGCAGCTCGTTGCGCAGGTGCTCGGGAATCTTGCCCTCAATGCCAAAGACATAGCCCAGGTTGAGCGGGATATCGCAGGTAAAGACCGAGCGACGCGAGAGCTCGAGCGCCTTGCGGATAGTCTTGAGCGTTGGCTTTTCAAGCGAGCCCGATACGGCGAGCACCACCGGCTGCAGGCGCAAGCGTTTCTTGAGGATGCGCTTCATGTGCTGGCGGTAATCCTCTTCTTCCTCGACGCCCTCGCCGTCCGGGTCGATATCGGCATTGCGGGTGACGCGGATCAGCGCGCGATCCAGCGGCTTATAGGAGCCAAAGCAGCTGTCCAGGCAGGCGAGGATGACGTCCTCGAGCAGAATGTAGGAGTAGGTGCCGGTGGGCGAGGGGATCTCGACCACGCGGTTCATCGAGGCGGGAATCTCGATCAGGCCCAGCAGACTTTCCTCGTCGGTGACGCCGTCCAGGCCGCAGGCCAGGTAGAGTGCGCCGTTGCGCAGGTTGGGGAAGGGGTGGCGCGGGTCAATCACCAGCGGTGAGATGACCGGCGACACGTAGGCCTGGAAGTAGCGGGTTACAAAGGTGCGCTCCTCGGGCGTAAGCGAATCGACACGCGCGCGGTGAACGCCCAGGGCGTCGAGCTTGCCCTCGATGCTCTTAAAGATGGACTCCCATCGGGTAAGGAGCCCGGGCATTTCGGCCATGACGGCATCGACCTGTTCGGAGGCGGTCATATTGCTTTTGTTGTCGACAGGCTGTTTTTTGAGCTCTGCCAGATCGGACAGGCCGCCCACGCGCACCATGAGAAACTCGTCGAGGTTGGACTCGAAAATCGACACGAACTTTAGACGCTCGAACAGCGGAACGGTCTCGTCGAAGGCTTCGTCAAGCACACGGTTGTCAAAGCGTAGCCAGCTGAGCTCTCGGTTCTGCGTGTACGAGAAGTCGCGCGGCGGTTTGCGCAGCTTTGCGGCGGCTTGCTTTTTTTCGATTTTGCTCGGCATATGCATCTGTCCGTTCAGTCCCCGCAGGGGACGGTTGCCTAACACTATTCACTATTGTCTCAATTTAGTCGACTTGCGGCACGGACGTATTGTGCGAACGGTATCTTTACCTACTTCTTACGCTGTCAAGCATGCAACTAACTGCCTGACTCGTTTTGAAAACAATCTATATCCATACTCAACTGGTGAGAAAGTATGAATAAGAATGATTGCAAGCTGAATATAATCGAATCCAAATCGAATCGTGGACAAACGACATATATATGCAGAAAACCGTTTTAGCTATGCAATTCCTAAACATGAAAATATTTGTGCAATCTGGCTTAATTCCTTAGAAAAAAGAACGTTTACCTTTGAAAACCTGCTTTAGAGAACCGAAGTGCATCATGGGGGAATCATATGCGATATACCGTTCATCGCACTTTGCTGACCGTTCGGGGGCGAGGTGGAATTGCGGGTGGTTTTTGGATATAACTAGAGCTGTCAGCAAGCAGCGTCCCATACGGAGGGGCGCTGATACATTCGGCCAGTAAGGCCCGAAAGAAAGGTAGGAGGCCATGACGAAAGGTCTGCACGTGCCTTCCGAGATCGGCAAGCTCAGGAAGGTCTGCCTGCACCGTCCCGGCGACGAGCTCCTCAACCTGCCGCCCGACGAGCTCGAGCGACTCCTGTTCGACGACGTCCCGTTCCTGGAGGTCGCGCAGCAGGAGCACGACACCTTCGCCCAGATCCTGAGGGACCAGGGCGTGGAGGTCCTCTACCTCGAGAACCTCGTCGCCGAGGTGTTCGACCAGGTCCCCGGCGCCCGCGCCGAGTTCACCGACCAGTACATCGCCGAGGCCGGCATCCGCGGCCAGCACATGCCGCAGATCGTCCGCGAGAAGCTGGACTCCATCGAGGACAACCTCGAGTTCGTCAAGAAGACCATGGCCGGCATGACCAAGGCCGAGATCGACATGCCCCTCACGGCGTCCACGACCCTCGACTCCCTGGTCAACTCCGAGTCCGAGTCCGACCTGATCATCGACCCGATGCCCAACCTCTACTTCACCCGCGACCCGTTCGCGGTCGTCGGCGAGGGCGTCAACCTCAACCGCATGTACTCGGTCACCCGCAACCGCGAGACCCTGTACGGCAAGTACATCTTCAAGTACCACCCCGACTACAAGGACGTCTCGCTGTACTTCCGCCGCGACTGCCAGTTCCACACCGAGGGCGGCGACGTGCTGAACATCAACGAGAAGACCCTCGCCGTCGGCATCTCCCAGCGCACCCAGGCCGCCGCTATCGACGTCATGGCCCAGAACATCTTCTGGAACTCCGACTCCAAGGTCGAGCGCATCCTGGCCTTCGACATCCCCGTCTCGCGCGCCTTCATGCACCTCGACACGGTCTTCACCCAGATCGACGTCGATAAGTTCACGATCCACCCCGCCATCATGGGCACCCTGCGCGTCTACGAGCTGACCGCCGGCAAGAACCCGGGCGACGTGAACATCCGCCTGATCGAGGACACCCTCGAGCACGTCCTGGAGGACGCCACCGGCGTCGACCAGGTCAAGCTGATCCCCTGCGGCGGCGGCGACCCGATCGCGGCCTCCCGCGAGCAGTGGAACGACGGCTCCAACACCCTGTGCGTCGAGCCCGGCAAGATCTGCGTCTACGCCCGCAACACCGTCACCAACGACGTGCTGTACAAGGAGGGCCTGGACCTTCTCGTCGTGCCCTCCGCCGAGCTCTCCCGCGGCCGCGGCGGCCCGCGCTGCATGAGCATGCCCTTCTGGCGCGAGGACCTCTAAGGTCTTCAAGGACCCCTACAGGTCTTACTACATACATATAGCTGCCATTAGATGTCTCCCATTGGGGCGGTGCGGGTTTTCGCGCCGCCCCAATCTTGTATGAGGAACGTCAACACGGTTGGATGACTACTTTTGTAAGGAGCTTGGCCATGGACATCAAGACGATTGGCGTTGAGGAATGGCTCAACGTTTGGGAGAAGAGTGCTACCTGGGATATCGCTCAGTCGACGATCTCGTCGCTGACCATGGGCGAGCTTCGCGCACTGGACGAGCAGGACGGCACCACGTTCTACGAGCGCCTGGATCGCGAGAAGATGAACTACGGCTGGATCGAGGGATCGCCGGAATTTAAGGCCGAGGTCGCCAAGCTGTATCGTCGCGATGACAATCCCGATCACATTCTGCAGACCAATGGCTGCACGGGCGCCAACCTCAACGCCATCATGGCCGTTGTGGAGCCCGGCGATCACGTGATTGCCGAGTGGCCTACCTATGCGCCGCTCTACGAGATTCCGCGTACGCTGGGTGCCGAGGTCGAGTATTGGGAGCTTCGCGAGGAGCTCGGCTGGAAGCCCGATATCGATGAGCTCAAGCGCTTGGTGCGCCCCAACACCAAGCTCATCTGCATCAATAACGCATCGAACCCCATCGGTACGGTGCTCGATGCCGATATGCTCGGGCAGATTGCCGAGATTGCCCGTTCGGTGGGCGCCTACGTGCTGTGCGACGAGGTGTATCTGCCGCTCGAGAACACCGAGTCCTTTATGTCGATGGCCGACGTGTACGAGAAGGCCATTGTCACCAACTCGGTGTCCAAGACCTATTCGACGCCTGCGGCCCGCGTGGGCTGGGTCGTGGCCAACGAAGAGGTGTCCAACCGCATCCGCACATATCGCGACTACACCATGATCTGCGGCGGCGTGTTCAACGACGCCCTGGCGACCTACGTGCTCGAGCACAAGGACAAGATTCTCGAGCGCAACCGTAAGATCGTGTTTGGCAACCGCGATATCGCACAGGCTTGGATTGATACGCAGGACCGCGTCTCTTGGACGGCCCCGCAGGGCGTGTCCACCTCGTTTATCCAGCTGGATATTCCCGAGGACGACGAGGAGTTCTGCAAGCGCCTGTTGGCCGAGAGGGGAGTGCTGCTGGTCCCCGGCAGCCGCTTTGAGATCCCCTGCGGCGCACGCCTGGGCTACTGCGCGAGCGGGGACGTTCTCCGCGAGGGCCTGAGGCTTTTGGGCGAGGCACTGGCGGAGTTCGATCGCTAGGATACCGACGGCTCTCAAAGCCGCTCAAATCTGTCTAAGATTATCGATAACAGACCCGTTTCCCATGAGGGGAGCGGGTCTGTTTTTCTATACCGAGAAGTCAAGTTGTTACAAATGGGGCCGTAAAGCGAGCCGGTATCCGCTGGGCCTTATACTGAGCTTCCGGTGAACGGTATCAAGCGTCTGGTAAACGGTAATATACATACCAGAAATGAATAGGACAAACTTTTTTCTGAATAAAAATGAAAATGGTTGAGACGTGGTATGAATCGCTAATTATATTCATATCCTTAGTGAAAATATGCAATTTGAGGGTGGTTTAGAAAGATAAGTTTCAATCAATTATCAGATTGGAAAAGCGTTTAAGCACGTAAATACACTTTATTATGTCGAAGTGCGCCATGCGTGAAGTATATGTGTATGCCGTTCACCCCTTATAAAAAACCGTTCGGGGGCGAGGTGGAAGTATGAGCTAATTTTGGATATAAATATATCGTCAGCAATAACGCCTCACACGGAGGGGCGCTAACGAATCGGCCAGTAAGGCCCGAAAGAAAGGTAGGAGGCCATGACGAAAGGTCTGCACGTGCCTTCCGAGATCGGCAAGCTCAGGAAGGTCTGCCTGCACCGTCCCGGCGACGAGCTCCTCAACCTGCCGCCCGACGAGCTCGAGCGACTCCTGTTCGACGACGTCCCGTTCCTGGAGGTCGCGCAGCAGGAGCACGACACCTTCGCCCAGATCCTGAGGGACCAGGGCGTGGAGGTCCTCTACCTCGAGAACCTCGTCGCCGAGGTGTTCGACCAGGTCCCCGGCGCCCGCGCCGAGTTCACCGACCAGTACATCGCCGAGGCCGGCATCCGCGGCCAGCACATGCCGCAGATCGTCCGCGAGAAGCTGGACTCCATCGAGGACAACCTCGAGTTCGTCAAGAAGACCATGGCCGGCATGACCAAGGCCGAGATCGACATGCCCCTCACGGCGTCCACGACCCTCGACTCCCTGGTCAACTCCGAGTCCGAGTCCGACCTGATCATCGACCCGATGCCCAACCTCTACTTCACCCGCGACCCGTTCGCGGTCGTCGGCGAGGGCGTCAACCTCAACCGCATGTACTCGGTCACCCGCAACCGCGAGACCCTGTACGGCAAGTACATCTTCAAGTACCACCCCGACTACAAGGACGTCTCGCTGTACTTCCGCCGCGACTGCCAGTTCCACACCGAGGGCGGCGACGTGCTGAACATCAACGAGAAGACCCTCGCCGTCGGCATCTCCCAGCGCACCCAGGCCGCCGCTATCGACGTCATGGCCCAGAACATCTTCTGGAACTCCGACTCCAAGGTCGAGCGCATCCTGGCCTTCGACATCCCCGTCTCGCGCGCCTTCATGCACCTCGACACGGTCTTCACCCAGATCGACGTCGATAAGTTCACGATCCACCCCGCCATCATGGGCACCCTGCGCGTCTACGAGCTGACCGCCGGCAAGAACCCGGGCGACGTGAACATCCGCCTGATCGAGGACACCCTCGAGCACGTCCTGGAGGACGCCACCGGCGTCGACCAGGTCAAGCTGATCCCCTGCGGCGGCGGCGACCCGATCGCGGCCTCCCGCGAGCAGTGGAACGACGGCTCCAACACCCTGTGCGTCGAGCCCGGCAAGATCTGCGTCTACGCCCGCAACACCGTCACCAACGACGTGCTGTACAAGGAGGGCCTGGACCTTCTCGTCGTGCCCTCCGCCGAGCTCTCCCGCGGCCGCGGCGGCCCGCGCTGCATGAGCATGCCCTTCTGGCGCGAGGACCTCTAAGTCTTTCCGTTTCCGGTGCGGTCCCCCTACAACCGCACCGGTTTCGCCCGTCAAGCGGGCAACACTAATACTTACGTAATTCATTTCTTCGAAAGGAATCAAACCATGGGTGTTAACCTCTCCGGTCGTAGCTTCCTCAAGCTCCTCGACCTCACCACCGAGGAGATCGAGTACCTGCTCAAGCTCTCCAAGAACTTCAAGGACATGAAGCGCGCTGGCGTTCCGCACCGCTATCTCGAGGGCAAGAACATCGTTCTGCTCTTCCAGAAGACCTCCACTCGTACCCGCTGCGCCTTCGAGGTCGGCGGCATGGACCTGGGCATGGGCGTGACCTACCTCGATCCCGGTTCGTCGCAGATGGGCAAGAAGGAGTCCATCGAGGACACCGCTCGCGTCCTCGGCCGCATGTATGACGGCATCGAGTTCCGTGGCTTTGCCCAGGACGACGTCGAGGAGCTCGCCGCCAAGTCCGGCGTGCCCGTGTGGAACGGCCTGACCACCGAGTGGCACCCCACTCAGATGCTCGCCGACATTCTGACCGTCCAGGAGAACTTCAACTACGACATCAAGGGCAAGACCCTCGTCTTCATGGGCGACTGCAAGAACAACGTTGCTCGCTCCCTCATGGTCGTCTGCTCCAAGCTCGGTATGAACTTCGTGGCCTGCGGCCCCGAGGAGTGCATGCCCGCTGACGACGTCATCGAGGCCTGCAAGCCCATCGCTGAGGCTAACGGCTGCACCATCAAGCTGACCACCGACGTCAAGGACGGCGTCACCGGTGCCGACGTTCTCTACACCGACGTGTGGGTCTCCATGGGCGAGCCTGACGAGGTCTGGGCCGAGCGCATCGCTCAGCTCACCCCGTATCGCGTTACCTCTGAGGTCATGGCTATGGCCAACCCGGGTGCCATCTTCCTGCACTGCCTGCCCAGCTTCCACGACACCAACACCACGATTGGCGCCGAGAAGTGCGAGCAGTTCGGCATCACCGAGCAGGAGGTCACCGACGAGGTCTTCGAGAGCCCCGCTTCCAAGGTCTTCGACGAGGCCGAGAACCGCATGCACACCATCAAGGCCGTCATGTACGCAACGCTTAAGTAAGAGCTCTAGCATCTCGCTCGGGGTGTATTGCTGCACACCCCGAGCGGCTTTGTCTGGTAAATATCTCGCTTTGGGCGGTGGGCACGGCACGGAAGATCCGCTTCGCGCGAGAAAGTGAAATGATTTATGAAGGGGGGATGAGAACCATGACTGAGACCGCTAAGAAAAAGCGCGGTATGCCTTCATCGTTCACCATTCTTCTAGCTCTGCTGGCAATTGTCGCAGTGATTACCGTTATCGTCTCCGGCGCGTCCGGCGGCGCGGTTACTGCAGCCCGCCTGAGCGATTTCTGCACCGCTCCGATTCTGGGCTTCGCTGACGCCTTGCCCGTCTGCCTCTTCGTTATGATCCTGGGCGGCTTCCTCGGCATGATGACCGAGACCGGCGCTCTGGACAACGGCATTGCCGTTCTGGTGCAGAAGCTTAAGGGCAACGAGATCATGCTCATTCCTGTCCTTATGTTCATCTTCTCCCTCGGCGGTACCACCTATGGTATGTGCGAGGAGACCGTTCCCTTCTACGCCCTGCTCGCCGCTACCATGATGGCCGCTGGCTTCGACCCTATGGTCGGCGCCGCCACCGTCCTGCTCGGTGCTGGCTGCGGCTGCCTGGGTTCCACGGTTAACCCGTTTGCCGTCGGCGCTGCCGTCGACGCCCTGACCGGCGTTGGCATTCAGGTCAACCAGACCATCATCATCGGTCTCGGTGCCGTCCTGTGGCTCGTCACCACCGTCATGTCCATCGTCTTCGTGATGAGCTACGCCAAGAAGGTCAAGGCCGACAAGGGCTCCACCATCCTGTCGATGCAGGAGCTTAAGGACGCCGACGAAGCTCACGGCAAGGCTGCTTCCGAGGTTAACAAGGAGGTCAAGCTCACCGGTCGTCAGAAGGGCGTTCTGATCGCCTTCGCCTTCACCTTCGTCGTTATGATCGTTGGCTTCATCCCGCTGGCTGACCTCAACAAGGGCGTTGCCGACTTCTTCGACGCTGGCGCCGTCTACGACGCTGATGGTAACGCTGTCGTCCAGGGCTGGTCTGCCCTGATCACCGGCCTGCCCATTGGCCAGTGGTACTTCGACGAGGCTTCCACCTGGTTCTTCCTCATGGCTGTCCTGATCGGTATTATCGGCGGCCTGTCCGAGAAGCAGATCGTTAACACCTTCATCGCCGGCGCTGCCGACATGATGTCCGTTGTTCTCGTCATCGCTCTCGCCCGTGGTATTTCCGTCCTAATGGCTAACACCGGTCTTGACAAGTATGTCCTTAACGCTGCCGCCAATGCCCTGGCTGGCCTGTCCGGTGTGATCTTCGCTCCCATGAGCTTCCTGGTCTACTTCGGCCTGTCCTTCCTGATCCCCTCGACCTCTGGTATGGCTACCGTGTCCATGCCCATCATGGGACCGCTGGCTGTTAAGCTCGGCTTCTCGCCCGAGGTCATGGTCATGATCTTCTCCGCTGCCATCGGTGTCGTGAACCTGTTCACCCCGACCTCCGGTGCCATCATGGGCGGTCTCGCTCTGGCCAAGATCGAGTGGACGACCTGGCTTAAGTTTGCCCTTAAGCTCATCGTCGCTCTCTCCGTCGTCTGTGCCATCATCCTGACCGTCGCCTGCGTGTTGATCTAAGTACCCAACGGGTACCCCACGGAAACCTTGACGGTCCTGTAAAGGATCACCTGGTCATCGTCTGTCCGGTGGGGTCAGCCCGCCGGTAGACTCCTACCTTTAGCCCCCTCCCGTTCCGTGC
>CALBBA010000151.1 GCA_937926755.1 uncultured Collinsella sp. | reverse complement strand
ATAACCGTGCAACGGAAAAGAGCCGCCCTTTCGGACGACTCAAACTGTAATGGGGGCTATGTCTATTCCGCGCCCTCCCGGCACATCATGCCGAGGGCCCGGAGCCACCTCACGAGCTCGGCCGCGGTGGCCGCGTTGGCCTTCGCCGCGGGCACGCCGCGGGCGAGCATCTCCTCGCGCCGCCGCAGGAGCCGCTCGGACCCCTTCCTCCCGTGCATCCTTATCTCGAGGGGCACGCCCGTGTCCCTCGGCATGAGCTTCGGCTGGTGCCGTGCCGCGGCGTAGCACCATGAACCCTCAACGGCCAGCTTCCTCACGAGCGCGTTGCCCGCACCGCTGATGCCTCCGAGCCGCACGGAGTCGCCACTCGACCTCTGACTCGGCGCGAGGCCGAAATAGGCCGTGACCTGCCTTCCGGAACGGAACCTCGTGAAGTCGCCGACCTCGGCCGAGAAGGCTGCGGCCAGCGCGAAGGCGCAGCCCTTGATCGACTGGAGGGCGGCCACCTCCGCGGCGATCGGGCTGGCATCCACGGCGGCCCTGTACTCGGAGAGCAGGTCCGCCCGGGCCTCCGCCGCGGCCTCGACCTCGTTCCTCAGGGCGGCGAGCGCCCGAACCCCGCCATCGTCCTCCGGCCTGACCTTGTCGAGCCACCTCAGGAAGTCGTAGGTCCAGTACTTCCTCGGGTTGCCGGCGGGCGTGGTGCCGCCGTAGACGAACCCTCGCTTTGCGAGGAAGGCGAGCAGCCGCTGCTTGGCGGTCGCCAGGCGCGCGGTCGCCCCGTCGTAGGCGCCGGCGAGGTCCCTGATGCCCTCGACCTCGGGGGAGGGGATCCATACGGGGGAGATGTCGTGGGCGAGTATCGCCTTGGCCATCCTGGCGGCGTCGTTCCTGTCGTTCTTGGAGGCCGAGTCGGCGGCCGACCTGGGGATCTTCGAGACCGCGGCGACGACGCACTCGACGCCGAGCCCGGCGAGCTCCCTTTGCGGGGCGAAGCCGAGGTAGCCGCTCTCGTAGGCCGCGAGCGACGGCCCGGGGAACCCATCCATCCACCCGGCGATCTCGCCCCAGGGGTTGCCGGGGAACCTCCTCGTCACGGCCTCGCCGGTGTCCGCGTCGAGGGCGCAGACGGTGGTCGACCTCAGGTGGACGTCCATCCCGAACGCGGTAGAATACTTTGGCATGGGAGCCTCCCAACCTCGTTGCGGCGCGGCTGCGCCTATGGCACTTCAACATCATTGTCGCAGCCCCGACCCGCGGTCACGAGCGGGGGCTCCTATCTTTTTAGTGCCCTCGGATTGGGTCATAGTGTCTGTCGTTGCCAAGGCATCGGCGTTGCCTTGGCTGTCAATAGTCATTGTGGACGTTCTTAAACGACTGCCCAACGGCTGTTGAGCACATGGCTCGCATGACAGCCGTCTCTTTTATGTTTCCTTTAGCCGTTGCTGCCTAGGATGGGGGTTAGTCGGTAGGAAGGGAGCCCCTGTATGGACGATGTGAGCGAGCGTGCAATCGAAGAGGACATGCTCGATCAGTTCAATTACTTTGACGATGAGGATGAGGAGCTAATCGATCGTCGCGAGCCGGCATCGCTTGACTCATTTGATCTGGTCGATGAAGAGCCCGACGAGGACGAGGTCGGATCAACGGAGCCCCCACAGCCTTCGCGCCTTAACTCGCTGCTTTCGAGAGCCCCCATGCACCACGGCGTTCGTGCCGGCGCGCTCCATATGAAAACTGACTGGCACCAGATCGTGACGGCAGGCGATGAGCTTGCCGTCGATGCGCCGCTCACCGATAAATCATCCATCATCTGCCGCACCGGCATGCTTATGCTGGCAAGCGGAACGGGTGCCTGGCGCGTGCGCGATACCATGAATCGTGTTGCCGCCGTACTCGGTGTCACCATCCACGTTGACTTAAGTCTTCTGTCGTTTGAGTGCACCTGCATCGAAGATGGCCACTGCTTTAACGAGGTTGTCAGCCTGCCCACAACGGGAGTCAATACCCATCGCATTTGGATGATGGAGAGCTTCTTAAAGGAAATCGAGACGTATGGGCGCCGGTTTACCGTGCACGAATACCACGAGATGCTCAAGACCGTTGAGAGTTCAAAACCCGATTACTCTCCCTGGCAACAGGGCCTTGCGGCGGCCTGTGCCTGCGGCGCCTTCGTCTTTTTGCTCGGCGGCGGCCCTATCGAGATGGCCTGCGCGTTCGTGGGCGCGGGTGTCGGCAACTTTGCCCGCTCCCATATTCTCAAGCAAGGCCTTGGTCAGTTCAGCGCGCTGACGACCGGCGTTGCGCTCGCTTGCGTTTCGTATCTGCTGGCATTGCTCGGCCTTGGCCAGGTCATACCGGGGGCAATGTCGCACCAAGAAGGCTATATCGGCGCCATGCTCTTTGTGATTCCCGGCTTTCCCCTCATTACGGCAGGCCTCGACATCGCCAAGCTCGACATGCGAAGCGGTATCGAGCGCCTTTCATATGCCGTATCGATTATTGTGATGGCGACGCTCGTAGGTTGGATGGTTGCCGAGTGTGTGGGGCTGGCACCGGATGATTTTGCCCCGCTCGGCCTTTCGCCGCTTGCCCTTACGCTCCTGCGCGTGGTGATGAGCTTCGTTGGCGTATTCGGCTTCTCGGTGATGTTCAACAGCCCGGTAAAGATGGCCGCGGCAGCTGGGTTGATCGGCGCCGTGTCCAATACCCTGCGTCTGACCCTTGTCGATGCGCCGATGATGATTCCCTTCCTGGGCCTCAGCACGGGAATGCCTCCCGAGGCAGCAGCGTTTATCGGCGCGCTGGTATCGGGTCTGCTGGCAAGCTTGGCCGAAGTCAAGCTCACCTACCCGCGCATCGCCCTCACGGTGCCTTCGATTGTCATTATGGTGCCCGGTCTGTATCTCTATCGCTCTATGTATTACATGTGCACCTTCGACACAGTCAATATGCTCGGCTGGTTTGTGCGCGCAGTGCTCATCGTGGCGTTTTTGCCCGTTGGCCTGGGTGTGGCGAGAACCCTCACCGACCCTCGCTGGCGCCACACCAGCTAATTGGTGCAAAGGGGACAGGTTACTTTGCACCAAATGAGTTACGGTGAAATAGGGACTGAATTGCTGCTTAAAGGGTCAAAACAGTCCGTATTCCACCGCAACTTATGGGGTCGGGGGATTATCGGCGCCCTGCATCTTCATCAACTCAACGCTTACGAAGCGCATGCGTTTCGTGCTAGGCTGGTTCCACCACATAAGTAGTCGCAGACGCGCGTACCACGGGCGGGCGAGATGAAGTCCCAACAGCTCCATCTTGCCCGCCCGTTTTTGTTGCGTGGTGCCGCGGCGTAACACAGAAAGGACAATGCCCTTTATGCCTATCAACAAACGAGAGAGCCTGCTGTTCACCTTTATCATGTGCTTTTGCATGGTGCTCTGGATGAGCATCTACAACGTTGCCCTGCAGCATGGGGCCATCAACGGCGAGGTTGTTGCCGCCGCGTGGCTCGGCTTCCCCGTTGCCTACATTTTTGCCATGTGCTGCGACTGGTTTGTTGCCAGCCCCCTTGCCAAGGGTTTCGCCTTTAAATTCCTGGTCACGCCGGGCAAGAGTTCGCCGCTTGCCATGACGCTCGCCGTCAGCTCCTGCATGGTCGTTCCCATGGTCATCATCATGTCGCTGTACGGTGCCTGTGAGGGTCTGACGCACATGCCCGGCGGCATCCTTGCGAACCTGTATTCCGTGCCCGCGATCTGGATGATCAACATCCCGCATAATTTTGTGATGGCGCTGCCGTGGAACCTTTTGGTAGCCGGTCCGATTTCCCGCTTCGTCTTCCGTCGCGCCTTCCCTGTGGGGACGGTTTTCGAGGAGGAGCATGCCGAGCTCTTGGAGCAGGCTATGGCTCCTGAGTGCGAGTAGCTCGCTTAGGGATCTGCTGAGCGCGGGCGACTTGCTTGGTTGGAGCCCAAAGCGTGGATAGCTCTCTCGGCGACATCGCGGGCGTGAGCGGTGCGCATGACCGGAGGGCCCGTGCTGCTCCGTTGCCCGACGTGCTAGCGCGCAGAACAATCTGTTGGTGCATTCGGCGGCTGCTGAAGCGTTTCGGCAGCCGCTTTTTATACGGAGTTTAAATACAACAGTCTGTTGTATTACGTAGAGTGGTATATCTCTAGCGGGAAAAATGCGAGAGACGGAGCATTATGGCGTTGCTAGTAGGACTGGACGTAGGGTCGACGACGACCAAAGTTTACGCGATGCACGAGGATATGACCGAGGCGTGGTGGGGATATCGCCGCCACGGGGCGTGTCAGACAGCGAGCGTGCGCGCCATGCTCGGCGAGCTCGCCGAGCGCTTTCCCCATGAGTCACTGCGCGTTGCGGTGACCGGCTCGGGTGCGCGCGATATCGCGACCGCGCTGGGCGCCTCGTACGTTCAGGAGGTGGTCGCCAACGCGCTCGCGATCAGCAGGTTCTATCCGCAGACGCGCTGCGCCATCGAGCTGGGCGGCCAAGACGCCAAGATGATCTTCTTCCGCACCAACGATAAGGGAGACATCGAGGTTGCCGACATGCGCATGAACGGCTCGTGCGCAGGCGGTACCGGTGCATTTATCGACGAGATGGCAAAGCTCATGGGGGTCGGCACCGAATCGGGCGAGTTCGAGCAGCTCGCAAGCCGGGGAACGACCGTCCACGAGGTCTCGGGCCGCTGCGGCGTGTACGCAAAGACCGATATCCAGCCGCTGCTCAACGAGGGCATTCCTACCACCGACCTGGCGCTTTCGGCGCTTCACGCGGTCGCCCGCCAAACGATCGGCGGTCTGGCCCAGGGTATCGACATCGAGCCGCCGGTAATCTTCGAGGGCGGTACGCTCGCCTACAACCCCACACTGGTCCGCGTGTTCCGGGAGCAACTGAATCTATCGGACGATCAGGTTATCGTCCCGCGCGATCCGCAGATCATGGTCGCGCGCGGTGCCGCCCTGTCGCTGACCGACATGTTCGCATCGTCCCAACCGATCGACCTTCCCGACGCTTTTGTCCGGCTGGATAAGCTCGAGACGGTCGCGCCCGCAAGCGGGGAGGGACGTCTTGCCCAGCCCTTTTTTGCCACACCTGCCGAGCAGGCGGATTTTACGGCACGCCATGGCAAAGAGACGCCGGCAAAGGGTCCGGATGCGTATGCGCCCGGAGAGACGGTGCGTGTGGCGCTCGGTATCGATTCGGGGAGCACGACGACCAAGTTCGCCCTGGTCGATGAGGCGGGTGAGCTTGTCGATTCGTTCTACGCGTCTAATAACGGCAGACCGCTCGACGTCGCCCAACAGGGTCTTGTCAGCTTGAAGAACCGCTGGGAGACAGCGGGAGTCACGCTTGCGATCGATGCCGTGGGCACCACGGGATACGGCGAGGAGCTTTTCGCGCGCGCGTTCCACGCCGACTACCATACGGTCGAGACGGTCGCGCACGCCCGCGCCGCGTGCGCATGCGTTCCCGATGCGACCTTCGTGCTCGACATCGGCGGACAGGATATGAAGGCCATCTGGCTCAACCACGGCGTGCTGACCGATATCGTCGTCAACGAGGCGTGCTCTGCGGGCTGCGGCTCGTTCCTCGAGGGTTTTGCCAAAAACCTCGGAATAGCCGTTGAGGATATCGCGACCGAGGCATTTTCGTCCAAAGCCCCCGCCGTTCTCGGCAGCCGCTGCACGGTGTTCATGAACAGCAGCGTCGTTTCCGAGCAGCGGCGCGGTAAGGGTCCGGGCGACATCATGGCCGGTCTCTGCCGTTCGATTATCGAGAACGTGTTCACCAAGGTCATTCGCGTTTCAAATCTCAACCGTCTGGGCGACAAAGTCGTCGTCCAGGGCGGCACGTTCCGAAACGACGCGGTGCTGCGCGCATTCGAGCAGTATCTGGGCAAACCCGTCACGCGTGCGCCCCACCCGGGGCTGATGGGCGCTATCGGTATCGCCCTGCTCGCGCGCGAGGAATGCCGCAAGGGCGACGCCGGCACGTCGTTTATCGGGCTCGATGCCGTGGAGCGCTTCGAGCATCGCGAGTTCGGCGGCGTTACCTGCCGTCGGTGCAACAACCGCTGCCAGCGCGCGGTCGTGGCATTTGGCGACGGCTCGCTTTACGTCACGGGCAATCGCTGCCCGCGCGGCGGCGCCATCTCATGGGATGAGCTCGTGCGCGAGGTTCCCGCGGCGGAGGAGCTGCGTCCGCAGGGTGCTTGCGAGGCACAGGCACCCGGCACGGGGCGCGACCGGACCGCGGCTGCCCCCAATCTCTTTGTCGACCGCGAGAAGCTGCTGTTCGAGTCGTGCCCCACGGTTCCCGTCTGCGGGGGGCGCGATGTCACGATCGGCATTCCCCGTGTGCTCGAGTTCTGGGACACCATGCCGTTCTGGTCGACGTTCTTCAGCACGCTCGGCTTTAAGGTGCACGTCTCGGGACGCAGCACCAAGGCGATGTACGAGCGCGGTCTGGCGCACGTCACATCCGACACCGTGTGCTTCCCGGCCAAGCTCGTCCACGGGCACATCCGCAATCTCGTCGACGCCGGCGTCGACCGCATCTTCATGCCCATCATCACGACGGTGCCCACCGAAAACACCGCCTCTACCAGCGAGTGGATGTGCGCCGTCGTAAAGGGATACCCCTACGTGATGCGCAATTCCGATAACCCGGAGGAGCGTTTCGGCGTTCCGTTCGATACGCCGCTGTTCCACTGGTACGACGAGGGCGACCGAAACCGCCAGCTCAAGGCGTGGTGCAAGGAGACCTTCGATATCGATGCCGACCTGGTTGCCAAGGCGACCGAGCAGGCGGACCGCGCGCAGCAGACGTTTGAGAACCAGCTGCAGCTGCGCGGCAGGCAGGTGCTCGAGAACGTGCGCGAGGACGGCGGCTACGCGGTGGTGATCGCTTCGCGCCCGTACCACAACGACCCGCTGGTCAACCACGGGCTGCCCAAGCTCTTCTCTGAGCGCGGCATCCCCGTGCTGACGCCCGATGCGGTGCCGGGGGTCTGCAACGTCGATCTTTCCAACAGCCGCATCGACATCGTGAACAACTACCATGCGCGCATGCTGTCGTGCGCGGTCATCGTCGCATCGACGCCCGAGCTCGAGCTCGTGCAGATGGGCAGCTTCGGCTGCGGCCACGATGCGTATCTCACCGACGAGATCGCGCGCATGATGGGCGAGATGGGCTCCAAGGTTCCGATGATGATCAAGCTCGATGAGAGCGACGTCGCCGGTCCCATGGGCATTCGCGTGCGTTCGTTTATCGAGTCGGTCAACCGTCGTCGCGCGGAGGAGCGTGCCGAGGGCGCCCGGGTGCACGCGGTCCATCCGCTCGACGACCCGTATAAGGTCAAGTACACCAAGCGCGACCGGCACGACAAGATCGCGCTGGTCCCCAACACCTCCCATGCGTTCTGCAGGCTCATGACCGCGGCGATGCGCAATCAGGGCGTGCGCGCCGAGGCCCTTGATATCGGGCGCGAGGATGCCATCCGCCTGGGCAAACGCTATGTGCACAACGACATCTGCTTCCCCGCGCAAATCGTGATCGGCGAGGCGCTCGCGGCACTCGAGAGCGGTAAGTACGACCCGCACGACGTCGCCGTGGTGACTGGCAAGTATATCGGCGACTGCCGCCTGACGCACTACATGCCCCTGCTGCGCCGCGCGCTCGACGACGCGGGATACGACTATGTCCCGGTGCTCACCAACGACGACGTCGATGCCCACAATGCGCATCCGGGCTTCAAGCTCGGCCTTGGCCCGAGCATCCAGATCGCCTACGGTCTTCCCATGATCGATACCCTCGAGGCCATGCTTAGGCGCATCCGTCCCTACGAGCTCGAGAAGGGCGCGGCGGACGCTGCGTTCGACCGCGCGCTCGATGAGGTTATCGAGGGCATGGAGCGCTCCGGGCTGAGAGGCCAGGCGACGGGCTTCAAACGCGCGCTTGCGATCATGGACGCCGTTCCGTACGACCGCTCGAACCCGCATCCGACCGTTCTCATCGTGGGCGAGTACCTGCTCAATTTCCATCTCGGCGCCAACCACGAGATCGAGCGCTACCTCGAGGACAACGGGCTCGAGGTCATCGAGGCGCGCATGACCGACGTGATCCGCAAGACCTATTTCTACAAGCATGCGCAGTCGCGCGAGTTCCACGTCGACCTGTCGCTGCCCGAAAAGGCCTGGTACGCCACGGCGGACAACCTGTTCGAGCTCGCGCACGACCGTTGCGACCGCCTGGGCGCGGCGAGCCCGCTCTACGAGCCGCCGACGCGCATGCCCGAGCTCGTGCGCGCGAGCGATAAGATCCTGCACCATACGTTCGATGCGGGCGAGGGCGTGCTGATTCCGGCGGAGATCCTCGAGCACGCCAAGCGCGGCTGCCGCAACTTCGTGATCCTGCAGCCGTTCGGGTGTCTGCCCAACCATGTCGTGGGGCGCGGGCTCATCCATGCGCTCAAGGAGCAGTATCCCACGGCGCAGTTCCTGCCGCTCGACTACGATCCCGACGTGAGCTTCGCCAACGTGGAGAACCGTCTTCAGATGCTCATCATGAACGCCAAGGCGCAGGGGTGCGGTGAGGCGCATGGCGAGACCGCGTAAGGACGCCGATGCGCCCGATGCACGCACCCGTATCATCGAGGCGTTTTGGGAGCTCATCGAGAACAACAGCATCTTCGAGCTGTCGGTTGGCGAGGTGACCCGCGCCGCCCGGTGCAATCGCGGAACGTTTTACTACTATTTTCACGATTTCGATGAACTCGTCGCCATCGCCATAGCCCAGCTGCTGCAGGATAACGAGCTCATCACCGATGCCCTCTGGCATTTTTCGAGCGAGGGCGACCTTTCGGCGTTCGACCGGCGCGACGTCCGCTGCCTGCTGCGGCGCATCGTCATCACCATGAGGGCGGGTGCCGCCGAGCAGGTCGTGCAGGGCATCCATACGATCATCATCGACCGCGTGAGAGAGATCGTCCACCCCGACGGAGAAGAGCTCAAGGCGGATTCGAGCTTTGCGGTGGGCTTTCTGGTCTCGGGCATCATGGACTTTGTGATGGCGGTCGGCTTTGCCCGGGAGGGCGGCGAGGAGATAGACCTCGAGCAGCTGGGGGACAGCGCGTGCGCGTACCTGAGGGCGGTCGCCATGCAGACGGTGGAAACGGTCGCGCAAGTCGAGGGCGTCGATACATCCGAGCTGCTCGAACGCGTCTCCAAGGAGGCCGATGCCTATCGCGCATCGCGTGCGACGAGTCCCGACGTGGTGAAAGACGCCTAGGGTTTCTCTTGCGGGGCGCCTGTCGCGCATCGCGCGGTGAGTCCCGCGATGCGGTCATAACCTGCATTCATGTGAGCCGGGTTTATAGATATTCCTCCAGCTGTTAACATAGACAACCTGTGGGTAAAGAGACAAAAGCGCCGCCGACGGGCGGGCGTTTTGATTTCGATGAACTCATGTAAGGAAACGAGCATGTTAGATAGATTTACCGATCGAGCGCGCAAGGTCATGTCGATGGCCAAACAGGAGGCGCTCGATCTTCATTCAAATAAGGTGGGCACCGAGCACCTGCTGCTCGCGCTTGCCAAGGAGGACGAGGGCATTGCCGCCGAGGCACTGCGCTCGCTTGATATCTCCTACGACGACATCATGGACACCCTCAAGGAGGTCCAGACCACGGTTCCCGAGCCCAGTGAGGAGACCGAGGCGGCTAAGCTCGCCTTTACGCCGCTCGTCATTAGCGTTATGGAGCGTTCATTCCGCGTGGCGCGTGAGAATAACCAGACCTACGTGTCGACCGAGCACTTGCTGATCGGCATCGTCGAAGAGGGCAACGGCATGGCCATGGACATCCTCATGCGCCTGGGTGTGTCGTCCGCCTCTATCAAAAAGGCTATCGAGAAACTCACTGCCAAGGACCAGGACAAGAAGCGTCCGCTCGCCGGCGCCGGTGCCGGGCGTCCCGGTGCGGGCCTGCCGTTCTTTAGCGGCTCGGATGCCTCTCAGCAAAAGGGGAGTGGCACCGATACGCTTAAGCAGTTCGCGACCAACCTCACGCAGAAGGCGCGCGACGGCGAGCTCGACCCTGTAATTGGTCGCGAAAAGGAAGTCCAGCGTATGATGGAAATTCTTTCGCGCCGCACCAAGAACAACCCGCTCATTCTGGGCGACCCCGGCGTGGGCAAGACGGCCATCGTCGAGGGCCTGGCTCAGCAGATTGCAGCCGGCAACGTGCCCGAGAACCTCATGAACCAGAATATCTGGACGCTCGACCTGCCGGGCCTCGTGGCGGGTGCCAAGTATCGCGGCGAGTTTGAGGAGCGCCTCAAGAACGTGATCCAGGAGGCCACCGAAGCCGACGACGTCATCCTGTTTATCGACGAGATGCACACCATCATCGGTGCCGGTTCTGCTGAGGGCTCCATCGACGCGAGCTCTATGCTCAAGCCCGTGCTCGCGCGCGGTGCCTTCCAGATTATCGGCGCCACCACGGCCGAGGAATTCCGCAAGTACCTCACCAAGGACCCGGCCTTCGAGCGTCGCTTCCAGACCATCGATGTCGAGGAGCCGAGCGTCGAGGACACGGTCAAGATCCTGACCGCGCTCAAGCCGCGCTACGAGGAGCACCACCATGTGCAGGTACCCGCCGATGTGCTGAACGCCACCGTGACCCTGAGCGAGCGGTATATCACCGACCGCTACCTGCCCGATAAGGCCATCGACCTGCTGGACGAGGCCTGTGCCTGCTGCAATCTGGCCCACCCGGTCATCTCCGAGTACCTGACCATGCAGAAGGAACTGGAGGCCCTCAAGCAGGAAGAGGCCGACATGGAAAACGCCGATGTGAACGAGCCCATCGATTACGAGCGTGTGGCAGAGCGCAAGACCCGGATGGCACAGCTGGAGCGGGAATTGCCCGCCAAGCAGGCTGCAGCCGGGGAGATCCAGGTGACCATGGACGATGTGGCCAAGGTCATTGAGCTGTGGACGGGCATCCCGGCGGTGAAGATCCGGGAGACCGAGTATGCAAAGCTCGCCAGCCTTGAGACCGAGCTGAAAAAGAAGATCATCGGTCAGGACGATGCCGTGCATCTGGTGGCGCAGGCGGTCAAGCGCAGCCGCGCCGACCTTTCGGGCCGCCGCCGTCCGGCCAGCTTCATCTTTGTGGGCCCCACCGGCGTGGGCAAGACAGAGCTGGTGAAGCAGCTGGCAAACCAGCTCTTTGACGGCCCCGACCCGCTGATCCGGCTGGATATGAGCGAGTATATGGAGAAGTACGCCGTGTCCCGCATGATCGGTTCCCCTCCGGGCTATGTGGGCTACGAGGAGGCGGGTCAGCTGACCGAAAAGGTCCGCCGCCGCCCGTACAGCGTGGTGCTGTTCGATGAGATCGAAAAGGCCCACCCCGATGTGATGAATATCCTGCTGCAGATCCTGGACGAGGGCAAGATCAACGATGCCCAGGGCCGCACCGTGGATTTCTCCAACACCGTCATCTGCATGACCTCCAATGCGGGCAGCAGCGACCAGACCACCGCAAGTCTGGGCTTCAACCGCAGCGAGGAGGAGCGGAACGAGGAGAAGAGCCGCAAGGCACTGAGCCAGTTCCTCCGCCCTGAGTTTTTGGGCCGCGTGGATGAGGTCATCACCTTCAAGCCGCTGAGCGAGGAGACCCTGCAGGGCATTGCCGCCCTGATGCTGGACGAGTACAAGCCCAGCATGGAGGCCAAGGGCATTGCCTACAGCTATACCCCGGCGGCACTGGCAGCGCTGGTGCACAAGAGCCAGGGCGGCAAGTTTGGTGCCCGCGACCTGCGCCGGACCATCCGCAAGGCTGTGGAGGACCCCGCCGCTGAAAAGATCATCGACGGCACCCTTGTTTCCGGCTCCACCCTGACCGTGGATGCTGAGAACGATGAGATCGTGCTGAAATAAAGAGCAAACAGAAAGCCGCTGCACAGCGTAAAAACTGTGCAGCGGCTTTTGTAGTGTAAGAACGCTCCGTTACCTGCGGTGAGGCTGATGGGGGAGATCAGTCCACACTGACCGGCTCCTCCGGCTTGTTGGTGGTACGGGCGCTCGTGCGGCCCTCGGGAATGATCTCGCCTGCGGCGGTCAGGCTGAGCTTGGCCAGGGTCGGGCCCACCAGCTCGTACACCAGCACCGAGAAGAGCACCACGTTGCGCACCATGTGGCCGTCGGAAAGCTCAGCGGCCTCGGCTGCCATGCCCA
>CALBBA010000150.1 GCA_937926755.1 uncultured Collinsella sp. | reverse complement strand
AGCGCACCGACCGCGCCAAATACACCGAGCCCATCGGCTAACCACCACAAAGGGACAGGCACCTTCGTGGTGGTTTTAGGCGGGAAGGTCGGGGAACCAGGTTGGTTTGGGCTGGTTGGGGGTGCGCTCGGCCAGGACCAGCTCCATCCAGCACATGTCGTACCAGCGGCCGAACTTTTGGGCACAGCGGTCGAAAGCACCCACCAAGCGATATCCCATATGGGCATGGAAGTCCTGGCTGTTGTGCGTTAGATACTCGTCGTCCTTGTCGTGCGGCACGGCGATGAGCGCGCACATGTTGGTGATGCCCATCGCGATCAGGCACTGCTTGAGCGCATCGTGCAGCTTGCGGCCCAGCCCGCCGTGGCGCACGTCGCGTGCCAGGTAAATCGACGTCTCGACCGACCAGTCGTATGCCTCGCGGCTGTTGAGCGGACTCGCATAGGCATAGCCTACCGGACGCCCGTCCAGCTCCATCACCAGATACGGATAGCGTTTGAGCGTACGCTCGATGCGCCCGGCGAACTCCTCAACGCTCGGCACCTCGTATTCGCAGGTAATCGCCGTCTGGCGCACATATGGCTCATAGATGGCAAGCAACGCCGGCGCGTCTTCGGGCGTCGCCAGGCGAATCGTCGGCTCGGACATCTCGGTCATACAACTCTTCTCCCCCAAAAGCAAAGGCCGCCCTGCGCCAAACCCAGCGCAGGGCGGCCCCTCGTCATTACATCAGGCTACAGAACCGCCGCCAACGCGTCGATATCCTCCTGCGTCGTGGCCCAGCTGGTGCAAAAGCGCACCACCGTGTGGGTCTCGTCGTACTTTTCCCAGTACTCGATCGAGGCATGCTCGCGAATGCGGGCCATGTCCTCGTTGGGAAGAATCACGAACTGCTGGTTGGTCGGCGTCTCCAAGAAGAACTGGTAGCCGCGCTCGTGCAGCACGCGACGAAGCGCCTGCGCGGTTTCGATCGCCTGGCGACCAATCTCAAAATACAGGCCGTCGGTAAAGAGCGCCTCAAACTGCACGCCCGTCAGGCGGCCCTTGGCCAGCAACGCACCGTGCTGCTTAATGCGCGGAATGGGATGCGCCGGAGCGTGCATGCCGCAAAACACCACGGCCTCGCCACACAGAGCGCCGCACTTGGTGCCGCCGATGTAGAACACGTCGCACAGCTGCGCCAGCTCGGGCAGGGTAATGTCGCACTCATCGGCCGCCAGCGCATAGGCCAGGCGGGCGCCATCCACAAACAGCGGAATCTCGCGCTTCTGGCACACCGCATGGATTGCCGCGAGCTCAGCCTTGGAGTACAGCGTGCCGTACTCGGTCGACAGGCTCACATACACGGCGCCCGGAAACACCATGTGCTCACAGCTCTCGTTTTCGTAGAACACTTGGATATAGTTTTCGAGATCCTCGGCGTGCATCTTGCCCTCGTAGCCGGGGATGGTGAGCACCTTGTGGCCGCCAAACTCGATGGCGCCCGCCTCGTGGCAGGCAACGTGGCCGGTCTCGGCGGCAACCACGCCCTCGTACGGCGCGAGCAGCATGTCAATCACCGTCGCGTTGGTCTGCGTGCCTCCCACCAGCAAAAATACGTCGGCATCGGGAGCCTGACAGGCCTCGCGAATAAGCTGCTTGGCACGCTCGGTGTGCGCATCGGTACCATAACCGGGCTGCGGCTCCATGTTGGTATCGACGAGCGCCTGCAGCACCGCCGGATGTGCGCCGTGGGAATAGTCGTTGTTAAACGCGAGCATGGCAATCCTCTCTAGCCGGGCACGGGCCCGATGATTCAAACGGGGCTATTGTACGCCGTCCGGATAAGCAATGCGCGCGGCAAGGCACTCAAGCGCCAGCACCAGGGCAAAACCGCAGCTCACGTCACTCAAAAAGTGCGCGCCGATCACGATGCGCCCAAAGGCGACGAACGCTGCAACAACAACCGCCGCCCAAAAGATCACGCGGCGACGCGAAGGTTTTTCCTTAAAGGCTGCCGCGGGAAGCCCGGCGAGCATAAGGCCAATCGCCGCATGCGCCGTGTGTCCGCTCGCAAACGACTTGAACCCGTCCTTGATCACGCCGGCGGCGATATAGGTCCACTTGTCGGGATTGCCGATCACCCACCACGGCTGAAAATTGAGCCCCGGCGTGACCTCGATCACGCGCATGCGCGGGCGCGACCACAACGGCTTAACAATGACGTTGAGGATGATGGCCTGAGCGACCCACACGGCAAGCACCATCAACGCCCAGCGCGTAAGCTCGTCGGGCGCGGTGTCGCGCGTAAGGCGGTAGGCGATGAAGTTGGCTGCGATGACCAACGCAAACGTCAGAACCAGCTGAAACGCAATAAGCTTGCCGCCGACGCGCAGCGATCCGATAATCTCGTAGCCGACCAGGCCCGCGTTGATCAGAACGCCCAGCACGGCGAGCCACTTGCTCGCCTTGGAATCGGGGCGTGCCGAGCGCACGAGCATAACGCCCGCGAGGCTCGCCGTCAGCTCGAACGGCAGCTCGCCGGCGGCCTCGATAAAGCGACCGTACATGCTGCCGATGTTGAACAACGCGCTCGAGATCTGATAATCGAAGAAACTGCCCACGCCCAGACAAAGACACAGGACAACCGCGATAATGGCGACATCTTTCTTATAGATGTATCCGAGCATGCTTTCCTTTCGATGGAACCAGAGTGCCCAAATAGGGTGTTTGCAGCGTCGACTCGCTAGTCATCATCACTAGCGCCCAGCTGCTGCAGCAGCATGAGTGCCGCGGCCACCGGGCCGGTGCCGTCGTTGGCGTCGAGGCCGCGACCCAGGCCGCTGCCCGCGCCGGCGCCCGCCTTGTAGGGCACCGACAGCTTGCGGCTCTTGGGAAAGTTCACCGCGCCATAGCGATTCTTGAACTCAAAGGCTACCTTCTTGGGAACGTCAACCCCCAGGAAGGTAATGCGCCCACCGCTGAGCGTGACACTCTCGAGCCCCAGGCGCTCGCCGCGGATACGGATACGCGCGCGATTGAACAGGTTGAGCCCCGCCAACGGCAGCTCACCGTGCGCGGCCTCGGTCTCCTCCTGCACCTCGTCGACACTCTCCAGGTCCTCAGCCGCCGCGAGCTTGCGGTACACGAGCACGCGCTGGTCCACCGCCGGCATGTACTCCTCGGACAAGAAGTAGTCGGCCGGCAGGTTGATGCCCACGCTCGCCGCCTCCACGCCGGCATCGTCGTCGCCGCGCGCCTCGGCCACGGCCTGTCCCAGCATCTGCGTAAACAGGTCAAAGCCCACACTCGACAGGTTGCCGTGTTGCTCGGCGCCCATGAGCGAACCGGCGCCGCGGATCTCCAGGTCGCGCATGGCGATGCGCATGCCGCTGCCCAGGTCCTGGAACTCGGAAAGCGCGGTCAGGCGTGCCGTTGCCTCCTCGGTAAGCGGCAGCTCGCCCGGGAACATAAAGTACGCGTAGGCCTGCGTGGCAGAGCGACCCACGCGGCCCTTGAGCTGGTAGAGCTGTGCCAGACCCAAGCGCTGCGAGTCCTCGATGATCAGCGTGTTGGCGGTCGCGTTGTCGATGCCGCTCTCCACGATGGTCGTGGCGATGAGCACGTCGATCTTTTTGGTCGCAAACTCAATCATCACGTCCTCGACCTCGCGCGGGCTCATCTTGCCGTGTGCCACACCCACGCGCGCCTCGGGCGCGGCCTCGTGCACGCGTGCCACGGCATCGTCGATGGTCTTGACGCGGTTGGACACGTAATACACCTGACCGCCGCGGCCCACCTCCAGGCGAATCGCCGCACTCACCACGTCGGGGTCGTACTCCCCCACGTGCACGATCACGGGACGACGCCCGGTCGGCGGTGTGGTGATCAGGCTCATGTCGCGCACGCCACTCGTGGCCATTTGCATGGTTCGCGGAATCGGCGTTGCCGAGAGCGTGAGCACGTCGATTTGCTCGCGCAGGTTTTTGAGCTGCTCCTTGTGCTGCACACCAAAGCGCTGCTCTTCGTCGATGATCACCAGGCCCAGGTTCTTGGGGTTCACATCGGCCGAAAGCAGACGATGCGTGCCGATCAGCACATCAATCGTGCCCTCGGCAAATGCCTTGAGCGCGCGCTTTTGCTGCGCCGGGGTACGGAAGCGGCTGAGCACCTCGACCTCCAGGCCAAACGGGGCAAAACGCTCAAAGAATGTCTCGTAGTGCTGTTGGGCCAGAATGGTCGTGGGGCAGAGCACCATGACCTGGCGACCGGAGTCCACGCACTTAAACGCCGCGCGCAGGGCGACCTCGGTCTTGCCAAAGCCCACGTCTCCGCACAGCAGGCGGTCCATGGGCTTGGGCGCCTCCATGTCGGCCTTGATGTCGGCGATGGCCTCCAGCTGGTCGCGCGTCTCGTCGTAGGGGAAGCTCTGCTCCATCTCGATCTGCTCGGGCGTATCGGGCGGACAGGCGATACCGGTAATCGACGAGCGGCGCGTATACAGGTCGACCAGGTCAAACGCCAGCTTTTTGGCATTCTTGCGCGCCTTGTTGGTGGCCCGCGTCCAGTCGGCGGTGTTGAGCCTGGTCAAGCGCGGTTTATCGCCGTCGGGACCAACGTAGCGCGTAATGCGGTCAACCTGCTCCAGCGGCACGTAGAGTTTGTCGCCGTCGGCGTATTCCAGCAAAAAGTAGTCGAGTTCCTTGCCGCCCACTTCCTGGCGCGCGATCTCGCTAAAGAGCGCGATACCGTGGGTAGCGTGCACCACGTAGTCGCCCGGCTTAAAGGGGAAGGTGATCTGCGTAATGTCAACCTTGCGGCGGCTGCGCGCGCGGTTGGCATCCATGCGGGCGTTGAGGTCGGCAATCGAGAATACGGCCAGGTTGGCATCGGGCACCACCACGCCCTGCGGCAAGGCGGCATCGACAAAGGTCACGCGTCCGCGCGAGATGGTGGGCACGGTGGCGCCGGCGGCAGCCTGGGCGGCACCCGCCTCGAGCGAGCGGGCGTTGAGCGCATCGGCCTTACGCTCGCGAATGGAAGCATGGGCCTCCTGGCGTGCGGCACGGTCGGCGGAATCCGCCGCTGCCACGCGCACGCGGTCGCCGATAGCGCCGGCATTTTCGGGCGCGGCGGTCAGCGATTCCTCAAAGGTAATGCCCTCGTCGCCAAAGGTGAGCTCCATCGACTCGCGCGCACCGCGGTCGGGGATGGCAAACACGCAGGCATAGCGCTTGCCCACGACCTCCTGGATGCGCGTCATAAAGCGATTGTCCGAGCCCGCAATGGCCGGCTGCTCAATCTTGAGCTCTGCCGTCACCGCACCGCCGGCACGGATGAGGCTCACATAGTTCAGGCGCTGCTGAGCACCAAAATCGAGCTGCTGGGCACGCACATACAGGCCGTCCAGACGGTCGACCCCCGCCTCGCCGGCACGTGCCTCGAGATCCTCGTAGGCGCGCAGGCAATCGTCGAACAGCGAGCGCGGCTCGGACAGCACTACGAGCGCCTTGCCGCTCACATGCGAAAGCGGGCTCACGGTCTGGCCGTACATCACCGGCAAAAAGCGGTCGAGCTCAGGCGTGACGATGCGCGCATCCACCATCTCGAGCAGCGCCGCCAACTTGCTGTCGTCCTGGCTGGCGCGGTAGAGCGCCACATGCATGTTGTGAACGGCCTCGTCGGTAAGCGCCAGCTCGCGACAGGGGAAGATCTCGATGCTGTCCTCGTTGCCGATGGTCTGGCCCGTTGAACTCACCATGCGGCGGATGCGGTCGATCTCGTCGCCAAAGAACTCAATGCGCACGGGCGCCTTTTCCTGCGCGGGAAACACCTCGACGGTGTCGCCGTGCACGCGGAACAGGCCGGGCGCGTCGGCAGCGCCGGCATTGGTGTAGCCCATGCCCACCAGGCGCTGCGGCACCTCGTCAAAAGGAATCTCCTCGCCCACCGCAAAAGTGGTGGACTCCCAGTAGCGGCTCTCGACCGGCGGCACGCAGCGCAGCAGCGCGCGGGCCGAGGCGACCATGATGCAGTTGTCGCCGCGCACGATGCGCCCGAGTGCCTCGCAGCGCTGGGCTACCACGGCGTCGTCGGGCGCCTGCTCGCGCCAAGGGTAGTCCTTGCGCTCGGGAAAGCGGCACACGTGCGCCAGGCCCACATAGGCGGCCAGACTGCGTGCGGCGCGATCGGCCGCATCCTCGCCGCTCACAACGTAGACCGTGGGGCGCGGACGACGCGCAAACTGGGCGGCGGCCATAAGCGTTCGGCCCGACTGAGACACGGCCAGCGTCACGTCCTCGCCAGCATCGAGCCCGGCCTCGACGGTCTGCAGTGCCTCGGCAGTGTAGAGCTGCGCGGCTATACGGTGAATGAGCATGCTGTTCCTCCGGCATTGCAACGCCAAAAGCCCGCCGAGGCAAGCTCAGCGGGTCGTTCGTCAAATTCGTTGTCTGTCATGGTAGCGCATGAAGAGGACTCCGACTCAAGCGTACGCCCAGCCCCGCAACAAAAACGCCAGATAGAACTGGACTCACCGGCTTCGCCAAAATCTCCCCGTCACGTCGAACGCCGCAACCACGGAAGGCTCCCCAAGAAACGGCTATTCCTCAAAAAAGCTTGCGACGTTCAAGCGGCTCGTCCACTCACCTATGGTGTTGGCAAAACCGACGCGTGTGTACACGCCCGCAAAACGGCCGCGATACAGGTACAGGCCTTCCATATTAGAAGCGGGCGCAAAACCAAGATCATCCACAAGTCCTTTGGGCGCCTCTCCTCGATGCGGCCCATCGACAAGCGTTCCACGCAAGCAGGGAGTCTGATACTGCTGAGCATACTCCTGCACAATCGCCCCAGCGGCCGCAGCGCGAGCAAGCACTTGGGACCATTCCTGTTCTGTGGCATCCAAACCGGCGACAACGCCAACCGCGTTGTAGCCGCCGCACGGCTTGACAACCCATCGATCCTTTTCGGCAAATCGCGACAACTGGGTGCTTTCGTCCAGGATCTCGGTATAGGGCACATGCTCCCGGACAAACGCCTGCTCCTCCGGGCTTAACAAGGACTGACCCGCCTCAGACCACAGATACGCAAAAACAGTCTTAGTCGCGCACGGCCATGTTCTAAATCCACCGACGATGCACGAAAGCCCTTCCTGGGCAGCCTCGATTAAGGCCGAGCGTCCGTCGCACGGCTTATCCCACAGCTCGCCGGTCACCGCGCGCCGCCAGACGCAATCAATAGGACCGGCGGCATCGCACAGCCGCCTAGCACCGCTCTCGTCTTCGCCAATCCGCAGATCGCGCACATCCGCAAAGCGCGCCACCACACCCCGCCGCCTCATAAGGTCGACAAAATGAGCCGCATCTTCCAAGTCGATGCTTTCCGAATAGTCGACGATTGCCACCGAAGCGGGATATATCTTTGATTGCGGTGCATAGAGCCCCTCGTCAACGCGGGCCCCGTCGTCCGATCGTGCACTATCCTCGGTGCGGTGAGGATGGGCCAGTTCCCACTCTGCATAGGTCTCAAACAATGCATCTATCCAGCTACCGCACAAATCGTACTGCCGAAAGCCGGGGTGGTCGGATGCAAACTCCTCAAAGGAAGGCGTCATTCGCACTGCCTGGCAGACCTCATCGGTTACTACCATTCCAGCACTGCCGTCGGTATTGAGCTCGCAAAACGTATACGAACCGGTGTCCTCGTCAAGAAAGATATCAACACGCGCAAGGGGAATCTGGCAATCATAGCCGGCATCCATAGCGCACAGGTCAGCAAAAGCCTGATCCATGCGAAACCACGCACGCACGGAGGCATCGGAACAAAACGCCCGCGTCACCTTGTCCATAATGCCGTACATGCGCTCGGCGGCCTCCTTAAGAATCGCCGTCATATCCTTGTCGAATATCTTTGGCGTCAGAGCCCAGGGCGCAGGGTCGCCATGGTAGAGCGCATGGGTTTGAGACAAGTATTCGTCGCCTTTGCGACGACCAGGCAGGTCGCCTTCGCGCGTGCGCACGATGCGTTCAAAATAATCTTCGAGCTCTCGCGTCTTCGATATTGCCACGTTACCCTCCATTGCTTGATTTTTTGCTCATGCTACGCCAGCACGCCGCGACTTCGGCGCGCTTGAATAAGCTTCTAAATTAGCAACACATTTTTGCATGGGGCGGCAGGCGGCGACATATACTCCTGCTCAAGCGCATGCACAGCCCCGCAAAAAACGCCAGACGGGCAAGCCGTCTGGCGCTATCAGAGTGAGCTATACGCCGAGTCTAGTCGTAGACGCCCATTTTAAGCAGTGTGAAGATCGGAGCGCCGTCACCCTGCGCGACGCGGACCGTGCAAGTCTCGGTGCGGCCCATGGATGCATCCGCTTGAATTGCGGCGATGAACTGGTCCTTTGGCAGGCCGTAGGTGCTCTCGGGGATGTCGGAAGGAAGTAACATGCCGCCAGCACTGTAGACCTCATAGGTGAGCTCGTAGATGTTGTCGCCAAGGTCAGTCGCGCCCGTAACGATGGCACACGATGGGTTGTAATTTCCCTGGCCGTATTCCTGCTTCAGATACAAGTACCCGTCATGCGCTTCGGCCGAATCAGGAATCGCCTGCCCCTCCGGCGTTCTGTCATAAGTCATATCGGCATCGGAAAGCGTCAGACCCGTCAAGCGGTTGAGTTCCCTATTGATCACATCAGTCGCCACACGCTGGCTATTACCGTTGTCATAGTCGCCTTTCTCGATTCGATACGGCGCGTTGTCAATAAAATGGCACCAGATAAACTTAACCAGCTTGTATTTCTCGTCATCAGAAAGGCCGTCAGTCGAATCGAAGCCGCCCGTCTGATACCAGTCCCGATCGAAGTGCTCCTCCGTAAAGTTCGACAGGAACAGGTTCGCCGCGGCATAAGTTGCCCGGTCGTTGAGGTCGACCTTTACGCTGCTGCCCGTCTGTCCGGGCTCTTCCGGCTCCTCTTGCTCTTCGGCAGGCTTCTCCTTGGCGCTTCCCTGGTCCTTAAGCTCGGCCGAACCCTCGTCAGACCCCAGCACCGTGATCTGCGATGAATTGCCCTGCCCAAGCGGACCCAGCACGCCGGTCAGCGCCAGAGCGGCACCGCCGGCAACGAGCACGCCCACCACGCACATGCCGACAATCACCGCGCGCTTATGCGATTTCTTTTGTACGGCACCCTGCACGGAAGGCATCCCTGCCACCGGCATCGGTGCGGGCTCAGCAGGCGCGGCAGCCGGAGAAGCGGCGCCCATGCGTGCCCCGCAGTTCGTGCAAAAATCGGTTCCGTCGGGCATCTCGGAGCCACACTTGGTGCAAAACATATTCGGGCATCCCCTCACAACAAACGGTATCTGCCGCCATCATATTGAGCCTTCGCAGCCCAAATGTGTTGCGCAACATTGGTCGCCGTCTTCGAGTGCCGGCAAAACGTGCCGGGCCCTATCCCGTCACACGCACGCTGGGGCAAAGGTCTGCCAGCGGGCACTCGTCGCACTTGGGCTTACGGGCATCGCAAATCTCGCGGCCAAAGGTGATCCACTGGTGATTGACCGACTCCCAATACTCGTGCGGCAAGATCTTGAGCAGATCTTGCTCGGTCTTGAGCGGCTCTTTGGCGTGCGTCTTGGGACTCAGCATCAGGCGGTGCGCGATGCGGTTGACGTGCGTATCCACCGCGATGCCTTCCACGATGCCGTACCCCACGTTGAGCACGATGTTCGCTGTTTTGCGCCCCACGCCCGGCAGCTTGACGAGCTCCTTCATGTCGGCCGGCACCTCGCCGCCGTAGTCGGCAACAATCATCCGCGCGGCCTCCACGGCATGCTTGGCCTTACTCTTATAAAAGCCGAGTGACTTAATGGTGTCCGCCACGTCGGTCACACTTGCCCCGGCCATGGCCTCGGGCGTGGGCCACTGGGCAAACAGTTGGGGCGTCACCTTGTTGACCTGCGCGTCGGTCGTCTGAGCCGAGAGCAGTACCGCGATGAGCAGCCTAAATGGATTCTCGTGGTCCAAGAAGCACTCGACCGGGCCATAGCGACGGTTAAGGCGCTCGCACACCTCGATGGCGCGTTCGCGTTTGGCGGCATTGGTCTCGCGTGGCATAACGACTCCTCGGCTCAGCGGCATAACAAACCTATGGGCACGATTGTCCCACGTATGGGGTCTTTACGCCTCCAAAAATGCGCCGGTCTGGCGGCTCCACAGGCTTGCGTATTCGCCGCCCGCCTCGACGAGCTGAGCATGGGTGCCATCCTCGACAATCTCGCCGTCTGCCAGCACCACGATGCGGTCGAGCGCCGCCACGGTGGACAGGCGGTGCGCCACCACAATGGAGGTGCGGCCGCGCATCAGGTTCTCGAGCGCCTCCTGCACCAGCGCCTCGGACTCACTGTCCAGGGCAGAGGTCGCCTCGTCGAGCACCAGAATCGGCGCGTCGGTGAGGATGGCACGGGCGATGGCCACGCGCTGGCGCTGGCCGCCCGAGAGCTTAACGCCCCGCTCGCCCACCATGGTATCAAAGCCATGGGGCAAGCGATCGATAAACTCGGTCGCGTTGGCCAGGCGCGCTGCCTCGCGAATCTGCTCGTCAGTGGCGTCGGGGCGGCCGTAGGCGATATTCTCGCGAATGGAGCGGTGGAACAGCAGCGCCTCCTGCGGCACGTAGGCAACCTGGCGGCGCAGGCTCTGCTGCGTGCAGCGCGAGACGTCCTGACCGTCCACGAGCACGCGGCCGCCCTGCACGTCGTCCAGGCGCAGCAACAGCTTGGTGAGCGTCGTCTTGCCCGAGCCCGATTTGCCCACCAGGCCCACGCGCTGGCCCGCCGCCACATGAAGCGTCAGGTCGTTGAACACGCTCTCGCCTGCCGCGGCGTCACGGTATGCAAAGCTCAAGTGCTCAAAATCAATCGCGCCCTCGGTCACTTTGAGCTCGGGGGCATTCGCGTCGTCCGCCACCAGACGCGGCTCGTCCAGCACGCGCGTCATCTCGGCCGCATCGCCCAGCGCACGGTTGATGCGCTGCATCATGGAGCTCACGTAGTTCAGACGCATAGTGAGGTTATACGTATAGGTAAAGATCATGACGAGCGTGCCGGCCGAGATGCCAAACCACGCGTTGCCGCCCGCGACGAACACACTCACCACGGCCATGGTAATGACGATAAGGCCCGAAGTCGTAAAGTTGCGCTGCATCATGGCGTGCATCGAAACCGTCTCGGCGTCGCGCGCGGCGCGGTCGGCGGCATCGAACAGGTCGCGCTCAAAGTCCTCGCGCCCACAGGTCTTGACGGCCAGGATGTTTGTGACCGCGTCGGACAGCACGCCCGACAGTTTGTTCTGCGCGGCGGACGTCGCGGCCGAAAGCGGCATGATGCGCTTATACATAAGCCAGACAAACGCAATGTAGACGACCATGATGCCCACCAAGATCACGGTAAACGTCGGCACCACCGGGGCGAGCGCCGCCACCGTGCAGACAACCGAGGTGATGGTGGGAATGAGCGAATACACCGTCACGTCCACCAGACCCGTGTAGCCGCTCATAAAACGGCTCGTCTGGCTCACAAGCGATCCACCGAATCGGCTGGTGTGGAATGTCATGGATTGATTGGAGAGCGTGTCAAAGCACAAGCGCGCCAGGTGATAGTTGCCCGCAATCTCGAGCTTGTAGACGGTGTAGTCCTGCAGCTTGGAGAGGATCTGGCCTACCAGGTTAACGAGCACGAGCGCCAAAATGTAAGGACCAAAGACCTCAAACACCTGGTCGCCTGCCACGGGGCCGGCCTGGACGCGGTCGACGATAAGCGCCATCACGTAGGTGTTGGCAAACGTAAGCAAAAAGATATAGCCCGCCGACGAGAATACCGAGAGAAAGACGATCAGCGGCTGCGTGCGCGTGACATCCCAAAAACGCTGCAACGTGCGGCGCACGGTGGAGCGCTTGAGCGGGCTGGTGCTTCTCTGAGACATGGGCTTCCTTTCACGTCTGATAGGGCGAAACGCCATTGTTGCACACTAAAGCGCACTTCAGGCAAGCACGATGCGAAAAGCGCCCGCGCCTCGCGCTTGCGCCGACGCCCCGCCGTCCGTTGCGGCTAGCCCTCGTCTTCCTGGCCCGCGAGTAAGCCTGCGGACTCCAAGCCCAGAATCGCGTCGGCCTCCTCGGCATCCTCCAGCGCATCGATGTCCTTGAGCTTGCGCTCCATGACGTTGGTGCGCGTG
>CALBBA010000149.1 GCA_937926755.1 uncultured Collinsella sp. | reverse complement strand
CGATTTGCCCGCCCGCATCGCCACCGCCCGGGCCCATGTCGATCACGTAATCGGCGTTACGGATAAGGTCGAGGTCATGCTCGATCACGACAACTGTGGCGCCCTTGGCAACGAGGCCGTCAAACACGCTCAGCAGTACCTGAACATCGAGCGGATGCAGGCCAATCGTGGGCTCATCGAACACGAATACGGCATCATCCTGCACGCGGCTCATCTCGCTCGCGAGCTTAAGGCGCTGTGCCTCACCGCCCGAAAGCGCCGGCGTGGGCTCGCCAAGCGTGAGATAACCCAGGCCCAGGTCGTGCAAGGTCTGCAAACGCGTCTGAACCTTCTTGAGTCCCACCGTGGCGTCGAGCGCCTCATCCACACTCATATCCATGAGCTGCGGCAACGTAAGCAAGCTCCCGTCCTTGCCCTCGCGATGGATATGCGAAGCCGCGTCTGCATAACGTGAGCCGCGACATGCCGGGCAGACGATCTCGACATCGGGCAAAAACTGCACGTCGAGTGATATCGAGCCCGTGCCGTCGCACGTAGGGCAGCGCAAGGCGCCGGTGTTGTAGCTAAAGGCGCCCGCCTTGTAGCCGGCTGCCTTAGCCTCGGACGTACGGGCGAAGGCGCGGCGCAGCTCATCATGGATGTCGGCATAGGTCGCTACCGTCGAGCGTACGTTGGCGCCGATGGGTGTGGCGTCAATCAGATTTGTACGGGCAATGCCTTCGGCATCGATCCAACGCACATGTTTTGGCAGGCGCTCGCCGGCTGCCTGCGCCTTGAGTGCCGGGATAAGCGTCTCGAGCACCAACGTCGTCTTGCCCGAACCCGAAACGCCCGTAACCGCGACGAGACGGCCGCGCGGGATATCGACTTCGAGCGGTTTGACGGTATGGATGGCCTCGGTTGCCATGCGGATATGGCCCTGGTCGAACATTTCGTCGTCAGTCACCTGTGGGCGCAAACGCTTGGGCTCTGCGCGCAAAAACGGAGCGATGCGGCTGCCCCGCGATTGCTCGACCTCGCCTACCGTACCAGTGGCAATCACATTACCGCCGTCTGCTCCGGCAACGGGGCCCATCTCGACGAGATAGTCGGCTTCCGCCAGTACGCGCGTATCGTGGTCGACAACAACCACGGTGTTGCCGTCATCCACCAGATCGCGCATCACACCCACCACGCCGCCGACATTGGCAGGATGCAAGCCGATCGAAGGCTCGTCCAGCACATAGAGCCCGCCTGTCGCTCGGTTGCGCACCACGC
>CALBBA010000148.1 GCA_937926755.1 uncultured Collinsella sp. | reverse complement strand
GATGGTGTCGCAGGAGGCCTGGTCCATGAACAGCGGGTTCACGGGCATGCAGAGCTTGTAGACCTTCATCTTGCGGCCCTTGGCGTCAACGGCGTTGGAGAGGGTCTCGTAGGCAGCGTGGCACTGCTCGTAGAACGGATACTCGGGATCGTCGGTCCAGATGCAGGCCATGACGCCCGGAGCGATGAACGCGGCAACGTCGTCGATATGACCGTTGGTCTCCTCGGGGTCGATGCCCTCCTTGACCCAGATGACCTTCTCGACACCCAGGTAATCCTTGAGGTGCTCGTCCATGTAGGCGCGAAGCTCCTCGCTCCAAGGCTCAAACTTCTTGTGGAACTTGGGCCAGATGGACTCGGGATCCTCTTCCTCCTCCAGAACCGCAGAGCAGGTGCGGCCCGGGGAAAGCAGGCACTGGTCGGTCACGACAAGGGTGCCCTCGCCGTCGACGGTGATGGAGCCGCCCTCGAGGATCATGTCGTCGGGACGATAGCGACGGCAGCCGGAGAGCTCAGCCATCTTGAGGGCGATCTGCTCGTCCTTGTCCCACGGAAAGTACAGGCCGTCGACGAGGCCGCCGTAGGCGTTGAAGTGCCAGTGGTTGGCGCGCTTCTCGCCCTTGCCGTTGATGACGTAGGTGGCGGCGGTGTCGCGGAACCAGGCGTCGTCGGTGGTCATCTCGATAACGGTGACGTTCTCGTCGTTCTCGAAGACGGCCTTGCAGTTGGCATAGTCGACCTGGTTGGCGCACATATAGACCGGGGTGAACTCGGAGATGGCGCGGGCGATGGCGGCATACTGCTTCTGAGCCGGCTTGGCGCCGTGGGCCCAGGTGTCGGTGCGGTGGGGCCAGCCCATCCACACGCGATCCTGCGGGGCGAACTCGGCGGGCATAAAGAAGCCGTCGGCCTTGGGGGTGGACTCGGACTCGGTGATCGTACGCATAAGATTTCCTCCAAATCGAACGATCGTTTGCCGCGGGCGGATTACCCGCAGCCTAAAACCAAGAGATAGTGGGCGCCCGTCCCCCGGCAAAGGTCGGGGCGCCCGGTGCCGGTTTTCACGGAGCCGCACCGACGAGCGGCAACGTAACCAAGTGCGTGGAGACAAACGCACGAAGGATACGAGAGAGAGGTTGGGGCGGGCCGGGGGTACCGGGAGCATCCCGCAACCCCGCCCCCAGCGATA
>CALBBA010000147.1 GCA_937926755.1 uncultured Collinsella sp. | reverse complement strand
TATTCAGGTAGAGTAATTGCAGGGTGCCTTTATTTAAGTAAAGCTACATAATGAGTATTCTTATCCGTTCATCGCATATTTTAGAACGCTCATCGAGTATTTCATCGAAATAGATGAATACTCTTAAGACTTCCTTTAGGCTAGTAGATGTATTTATTAGCTGAAATCCTGCACGGTTCCGCGGGGTTTCAACGGTTGGGAGGGATTATGAGGCTTACTCATCCCGTCAACACGCTCAAGAAGCTTGGCTGCGGCCTTGCATTCGGAGCTGCGGCCATTATGGCCATGCCGACCTCGGCGCTCGCTTGCACCCAGATCTACATGGGCAGCAAACTCACGGCGGACGGCAACACGTACTACGGCCGCGCAGAGGACTTTAGCACGCGCTATATCAAGCACTTTGGCATTGAGCCTGCGCACAAGGACGGCAGCAAGTATACCTCGCTCGAATCCGGCTTTGAGTACAAGTCCAAGGGAGCGACCTACCGCTACACCTTCGTTCGCGACAACCCCTCTCAGTGGGAAGATCGCTATGACGCTTATTCCGAGGCTGGCATCAACGAGAAGGGCGTCTCCTGCTCTGCCACGCTGAGCACCTCCTACAACGAGAAGGCTGAGGAGGCCGACCCCATTACCGAGGAGACCGGCATCGGTGAGTACAATTACGCCAGCGTCATCCTGGGCGAGAGTGCCACGGCCCGCGAGGGCGTCGAGCTCCTCGGTAGCCTGGTCGACGAGCAGGGCATCTGCACCAACGACCAGGTCATCATCGCCGACAACAACGAGACCTGGCTGTTCGCCGGACTTTCTGGCCATCAGTGGATTGCCATGAAGCTCACCGACGACATCGCCTCGGTCAACCCCAACATCGGCAACCTTAACTACAAGGTCAACCTCGACGACACCGAGAACTGCCTCCACTCCAAGGACATTCAGACCATGCCCGAAGAAAAGGGCTTTGCCAAGTACTTCGAGGACGGCCAGTTCGACGTTGCCCAGACCTACGGTGAGGAAATTAGCGATAAGGCCATGCATTCTTGGTCTCGCTATATCCAGGGCCGCGATTATTTCATGGCTCCGCTTGCCGAGGGCACCGACTACGAGATCGTCAAGGACGAGCGCGAAGATGCTCGTGCCACGACCGGCGCCCTGGTCCACGAGATGCAGCCGCTGTTCTTCCAGCCCGGCAAGTCCGACTGGAACACCTTTGAGATGATCCGCGCGTTTGGCAACCGCGGCGAGAAGGTCCCGGGCCTCAACGCCAACACCGACGGCGCCTACGCCATTGGTACCGAGACCAACACCGAGGTCAATCTCTTCCAGATCCGTCAGGACATGGACCCCGAGATCGCGACCATCCAGTGGGAGATGCTCTCCCGCGCCGCCTACTCCGTCGCCATCCCCTACTACTCCGCACTGCTCACCGAGGTTAGCCCGTACTACAGCGACCAGACCGTCTCCTTCGATCACTGCGAAGAGGAGGACATCGTGAACAACGAGGAGCCCGAGAACTCCATCAACTATGTCCTCATGGACATCAGCTCCCTGTGCTTCGAGCACCGTGAGCAGCTCGGCACCGGCGTTCGCACCTACCTCGACGCCCTCCAGAACGAGCTCGTCGAGCAGAACTTGGAAGTCGACGAGGTCATGCAGGCCACCGAGGGCACCGAGGCCCGTACCGCCCTGGCAAACAAGGCCGGCAATGCTGCCACCGAGAACACCTACGTCAAGTGCAAGGCCTTGCTCCAGGAGATGCGCGCCTATCTGAAGGCTGAGAACTTCGACCAGCCCTTCACCCCGAGCGACCTGAACACCGAGACCAACGGCCTCAAGGTGTCCATCACCTACGCCAAGGACGCTCTTGCCACCGACCCGGTAACCCCGGATCAGCCTGGCACTCCCGAGCAGCCTGGTACTCCTGAGCAGCCCGGTACCCCCGAGCAGCCCGCTAAGCCCGAGCAGCCCACCACCAAGCCCGAGAAGCCTGGCAAGTCGGACACCACGACCACGGTAACCACCAACAAGGCGAACACCAAGGGCGGCCTGCCCACCACCGGTGATCGTTTTGATGGCCGCGTGGTGGCTGCATTCGCCATCGCTGGCGTTGCCGTCATCTCCGCGGGCGGTTACTTCCTCTACCGTCGCAATAAGGAGTAACGTCCTAGCTGAGCGGGCAAGGCAGCAATGGCAGCCTCGCCCGCTCAGCCCGCTCTTTTGACCGGCGGGAAACCCGGGCGGGAAACCCGCCTGAAATCTTTTTAAAAAGATTTCCCCGCACACACTTCGCTGTGCTATAGTGCAGCGCAACAGCAACTAGGTGCGACCGCGCCACGGCATCACGAAAGGAGCCACCGACATGAAGAACACGATGAAGTCTCTCAACAACTGGTGGTGGCGTGATGCGAATACGATCGGTCGACGGTGAGTCCCTCACGCCTGTTTTTGCGCTCTAGGTGATTGGAAGGCCTCCGGTTTCGACCGGGGGCCTTTTTCTATCTCGAGCCCGATCGCATTCGCATCACGCGCCTCCGCTTTTCTCTTGCAATCCCCTTCCGAAAGGATTTTCACCATGTCTCAGAACACCACCGCCACCCAGCCCCGCACCGTCCAGACCACCGACCGCGGCAAACTCGATATCCGCGCCCTCGTTTTGCTCGCCATCCTGCTTGCTGCCGGCTTCATTCTCAACTTCACCGTCGGCAAGGCTATCTCGGGGATCTCGGGCGGCATGATCAGCCCCGAGTTCATCATCTCGGCCTTCTGCCTCACCATCCTGGTCGTTCGCCCCAACATCGGCCAGGCGCTCGTCATTGGCCTCATCTCGGCTGCTGTGATCCAGATCACCACCACTTCGCCGTTCGTCGATTTTGCCGCCGAGGGCATCGCCGCCATGCTCATGGCCGGCATCGTCAACGCCGCCGGCAAGAACGGTCAGGTCAAGCCCGCCATCGCCATTGTCGCAACCTTCCTGACCACCTTTGTCTCCGGCGTCATCTTCATGGTCATCAAGATGGCCATGCTCGGCGTGGTAGGCGAGCTCACCGCCGCCATGCTGCCCGTCGTTGCCATGACCGCCGTCTTTAACGCCATTCTGGTCGGCGCCCTCTACCTGCCCATCCAGAAGGCTCTTAGGCTCAACTAACCCGCTCGGCTTTACGAGCCACCCCATCTTGGCGTTCATTCGTCGCTCGCGTACCCAAGTACGCTTCGCTCCTCTTTTTCGCGCCAACCTGGGGCACCTCGTAAAGCCGTCTCCGTGCTTCACCACCAAAGACTGTCCCAAACAACGAGCTCTTGGGGACGTTCTTAAACGACTAGTCATGTAAGAACGTCCCCAATGACTATGAAAGGTATCCATGGAAACGATCATCAACGTCGACGATGTCTCGTTCTCCTATGGCACGCAGACCGAGCAGGCGCTCAGCCACATCTCGCTCAGCGTGAACAAAGGAGATTTCATCGGCATCATCGGGCCCTCGGGCGCCGGCAAGTCTACGCTTGCTGCCTGCCTATCGGGCGCCGTTCCCCACCACTACACCGGCACGTTCTTTGGGTCCGTCATGGTTGACGGCCACGACACCTGCGAGGTCTCGCTGACCGACGTGTCGCAAATCGTCGGCAGTGTGCTGCAGGATATCGACACGCAGATGGTCGCCTCGGTCGTCGAGGACGAGATGCTCTTTGGCCTCGAGAACTTTGCCGTTCCCCACGACCAGATCGAGCAGCGCGTGAGCGAGACGCTCGAGACCGTCGGCATCAGCGACCTACGCGACCGCGAGATCGCCACCCTCTCGGGCGGACAGAAGCAAAAGGTGGCCATCGCCGCCATCCTCGCCATGCGTCCGCGCGTCTTGGTTCTCGACGAGCCCACCGCGGCACTCGACCCCGCCAGCTCCACGCTGGTCTTCGAGACGCTGCGTGAGGCAAACCGCATACTTGGAATCACCATCGTCGTCGTTGAGCAAAAGGTCGCCCTGCTCTCGGAGTACTGCAACCGCGTGCTCGTGCTCAACCATGGCGAAATCGCACTGCAGGGCGAGCCGCACGAGGTCTTCGCACACACCGATGAGCTTCGCACCATTGGCGTCGACTGTCCCCGTGTCACACGCATCTTCAATAGTCTCGAGGCCGATGGTCTGGCAAGCGGCACCCCTTGCTTGGATGTCGACGAAGCCGAGTGTCTGATTTCGGGTATCGTCGACCCCGCACACGCTGCCATCGAAGCCCAGGCGCCCGCCGGTTCCCCGCATGCACCGTCGTTGCGTCCTCATGCCAAGGATGCCGAACCCGTACTCACCTTCGACCATGTTGAGTTTGCCTATCCCAACGGCGGCGCCGCCGTACACGACCTTAACCTGACCCTCTACCCCGGTGAGCTCGTGGGCATCGTCGGTCAGAACGGTGCCGGCAAGACCACGCTCACCAAGCTGCTCACGGGCCTGCTCAAGCCCGCCTCGGGCAGCGTGCGCGTCACGGGACTGGATACTGCAACCGTTCCCACGAGCCGCATTGCCCGCGAGGTCGCGACCCTCTTCCAAAACCCCGACCGCCAGATCTGCAAGGATACCGTGCTCGACGAGGTTGCCTTTGGCTTGGAGCTCGCCGGTATCGACCGCGCCGAGGCCCTGCGTCGTGCCCAGCTCGTCATCGACCGCTTTGGCCTGCCCGCCGACGAGGCGCCTTTCTCGCTTTCGCGCGGCCAGCGACAAATGGTGGCGCTCGCCTCCGTCGTAGTGGTTGAGCCCAAGATTGTAGTGCTCGACGAGCCCACGAGCGGCCTTGACTACCGTGAGTGCATGACCGTCATGGAAACGGTGCGCACCATGGCAGAGCGCGGCTGCGCCGTGATCATGGTCTGCCACGATATGGAAGTCGTTTCCGACTTTGCCGAGCGCATCGTTGTGATGGCCGACGGCCGTATCCTCGACCGCGGACGCACGCACGAGCTGTTCTCGAATATTGAGCTCATGCAGCGTGCCTACGTGGAGCCGCCCCAGGTCATTGAACTCTCGCGCCGCTTGGCATCCTCCGTCTCCCCCGCTTTTGCGCAGGTGAGCGAGGTCACCGATATCGTTCGCATTACCAAGGAGATGGTCCGCCGTGGTTAACGTCATCGACTATATGCCGGGCGATACGCTGCTGCATCGCCTGAACCCGGTCGTCAAACTGGGCCTTGCCGCCGCCATCATCATCGGCATCTTTTTGTCCGACACCTATGTTGCGCTGTTGGGCTTTTTGGCACTCACCCTTGCGCTGGGCGCCTACGCCGGCGTCGTCGACCGTCTGTTCTCGTTGCTCAAGCTGCTGATTCCGCTCGCGCTTATCATGCTGGTGCTTCAGCTGGCCTTTATGCGCGACGGCAACGTGGTGTGGGGCTTTATCACCGACACGGGTCTCATCACAGGATCGAAGGCCTGTCTGCGCCTGCTGGGTGTGGCGTTACCACTCCTCCTCATGCTCATGGTGACCAAGCTCAACGACCTTGCCAATGCCTGCGTCGAGGTGCTGCACGTGCCGTATCGCTATGCCTTCACCTTTACCACGGCGCTGCGCTTCGTGCCGGTGTTTGGTCAGGAGATGAACGCCATCATGGAGGCGCAGACCGCACGCGGCGTCGAGTACGACACCAAGAACCCCATCAAGAAGCTCAAGCTCATGCTGCCGTTGTGCGTACCGCTGCTTATCTCGAGCGTGGGCAAGACCGACGCCACCGCGCTTGCCGCCGAGCAGCGCGGCTTCTACCTGCGCACGCGCGCCAGCTCGTACAAGCGCTATCCCATCAAGGGTCTGGATATCGCCGTGCTCATCGTCAGCATCGCCCTCATCGCCATCGGCTTCCTGTTCTAGTTCACCACTGACAGCAACCGCCCAACGCAAAAGGCCTCGGCTCGCACCAAACGAGCCGAGGCCTTACTGTTTCACCAGATAAAACCTACCAAAATTAACCTGTCCCTTTTTGACGGGTCGGAAGCTAGAGGCGGTAGGGGACGCCGCTGCGGATGATGGATTCGCGCACCAGGACATCCATAGCATCGAGGGTGATCTCGGGCATCTCTCGATGCTTCTGCAGCACCGATAGCTCGGTGCAGGCCAGAATGACACGGTCGCAGCCGCTACGGGCGAACTCCCACATCACGCGGTCGAACTTATCCATATCGGGCTCACGTCCGGCCTTCACATCATCGTAGATAAGCGACATCACATCGTTCTGACGTTTCTCGCTGGGATAGACGACCTCAACACCCGCAGCCTTACATTCGCGGCCGTAGACGCCCGCGCCCACGGTGCCATCGGTGCCCATGATGCCGATCTTATGCACCGGCTCGGCCGGCATACTCAGGTTGGGGTCGAACTCACACTCCCCCATCACCGCACCGGCCAGAGCATAGCGCACCGACTCACGCGGCATGTGGATAATCGGCACCTTCGTAAACGACTGGATCTGGTCATAGAAGTAGTGTGACGTGTTGCAGGGAATGGCAATGTGTGCACAGCCCAGCGACTCGAGTGCCTGGGCGCACTCTTTCATGGTCGCCAGCAGTTTGGCATGCTCGCCGGTCTTAATGGCCAGCGTGCGGTCGGGCATGGTCGACTTGGAGAGTACCACCATGTCGATATGTTCCTGATCGCAGGCAGCAGCCGTATGACGCACCACCTGGTCGTAGTAATACGACGTGGCCTCGGCGCCCATGCCACCGATAACTCCCAGCTTTTCCATCGCCGCCTCCTTGGTGACGCTTGCGCAATTGCGCGTATCATACCCGCGCCCGCCCGATGCAAACCGGACGGGCGCCGCGCTCATCTACTTGTAATACGTCTTGAACAGCTTAAAGTGGCGCAGCTTGGTGTGCCACATGCGCAGCCAGCGGTTAAAGACAAAGTCGCCCTTCATAAACGAAGGGTCGGCGCCCTTGCCTTCCTTGTCCAGGCGATGCACCTTAGCGCGCAGCTCGGGATCCTTGACGTACTTGTCGACGACGCCCATGGGGACGACCATCCACAGGGCCTCGTCCTGAGCCGTCACAAACTCCGGCTCAAACGGACGGTTGAACACATACTCGTCCACCACATACTTGGCAACGTTAAAGCCGCTGTTGGTAACGTAGTAGTTGCTGCGGCCCTGGCGCGTGTTGAAATCGAAGAACTTAAACGAGCCGTCGCGCTCGTCGTACTTTACGTCAAAGTTGGAATAGCCCACAAAGTGAAGGTCCTCGAGCAACTTACGCACGCCGCCCATGAGCTCGTCGTTGGGCTCGGTAATGATACAGGCATGGTTGCCGACACCGTGGGGCTGATGCTCCTCGAGTAGCACATGGCCCAGGCACATCATGCGGACCTTACCGTTGCGGTCGGAATAGCTGGTGAGCACGCGCATGTACTCGTCGTTGCCGGGCACGCGATCCTGCAAGATCAGGTCGTCGGTGTAGCCGCTGGCATACGAGTCGCGAATGACCTGTTCCAGCTCGGCGCGGTCGGCAATCTCATAGGCCTTCTTCTGGCCCTCGAACTCATGCTGCCACCACATGATGCCGTCAGAAGGCTTCAGAATCATCGGGTAAGGAAAATCAATCTGGTCGAGCACTTCGGCAGGCGCCTCACCCTGGGCATTGAGCATCGCCTTGGTAAAGGTAAACGTGTGCGGATAGGGCACGCCATGCTTCTCGCACAGCTCGTAGAAGATCTCCTTCTTCTGGCACTGCTCAAGCATGCTATAGGGCGCGTAAGGCGAAACGATGTTATCCGCCAGCTCGTTGGCATCCTTGGCCTGGGCCACCAGGGCAACATAGTTATCGCCGCAGCCCATCAGGACAATCGTCTTGTCGGCATGTTCCCGAGCGATACCGTTGACGGTCTTAAGCATCACAGGCATGGTGTCGATATCCACGTTAGGCGTGTAGTCGATAATCTGGCTGCGATACGCAGGGCCCGTCTGATACTTGCCAAAGACCAGGCTCTTGACCTGATACTCCTCGTAGAAGGCGCGCGCCACCGAATACGCATTGATGTCGCCGCCGAGCAGCACGGGAATAAACTCGCGCTCTGTAAACTGCAATGCCATGGAAACTTCCTATCATGAACTGCCCACACGACGGGCGGTCTTTGCGCAACTGATTTATTCTAGCGTGCCAAGCCGCCGACGCCCAAAGCTCCACCGTATCTATGGCAATCGACGTAATCGTCCAGCACGAAGACGGCACCCACCGTTGTATGACAATGGGCAATGAACCTACCGTTGTTGTAGGATTCAACATGTAGCCCACCCCGTCGAAAGGTGCACCGTGCCCCAGGCTCATCCGATCAACAACCCCATCATTGACGCCGCCAAGCGCGAACTTGCAGATCGTGCCCAGACGGCAGCTCCCCTACGCACCGCAAACGATGCTTACAACGGGCCTGCCCGTATCGTCTCAATCAACACGTCGGAGCACAAAGGCACGCGCAAGTCACCCGTCGCCGACGGGCACGACACCGTCATCGAGCAGTTTGGCCTCGCCTCCGATGCGCACGCCGGGCATTGGCACCGCCAGGTTTCCTTTTTAGCTGCAGAGTCTATCCAGACGGCGCAGGCGCGCGGGCTCGATGTGCACGAGGGCGACTTTGGCGAGAACTTCACAACCCAGGGCATCAACCTGCTCTCGCTCCCCCTGGGAACGCAGCTCAAGATTGGCAACGATGTCCTGGTCGAAATCAGTCAGATCGGCAAGGTCTGCCACACCCGCTGTGCTATCTACTATCTCGCCGGTGATTGCATCTTTCCCCACGAGGGCATTTTCGGTGTGGTGCTTCGAGGCGGAGAGGTGCATGTCGGAGACGATATCCAAACAGTCAAGCTCGGCGACGGCACGTGTTCCTTCACCCCAGCCGAGGCGCTCGAAGAAATTGAGCAGGCTCGCCGCGAGGGAACCCTATAGGTGCAAAACCCCATGTTGGAGTAGCCCTTAAGGCGTGAATCTGCGATCAGACCGAGTTCCGTAACGTTAAAGTTGAACTCTATGGTTTCTCAACAATTCACTATAACTGCAGGTCAAAGCCAAAGCCTCAAGTTCAACTTGACCCTTTGGAACCTTTAAGGTTCAAGTTGAGGTCGAAAGCAGTAGTAGAATACCGTTCGAACCATAACCTACGATTGATTGCAGAGGGATTGGATGCAGCATTCGAATCATCGCGTCGCAGCGCTCATCGCGTCGAAGCCGGCTCGTATCATCACGAGCGCCGCGCTCGCCGTTGCGTTGACGGCCACGCCGATGCTCTCCCCCGTTGCGGCGTATGCCGCCTCGCAGGCAACGCAGGACCAGCTTTCCGCAGCGCAGCAGAAGATCGAAGCCGCCACGAGCGCCTACAACGACGCCCGCACCAAACTCGATGACCTGCAAAAGCAGATTGACTCCAATGAGGCAAGCATCGAGGAAATCGAGGCCAAGCTTCCCGAGCAGCAGGCCAAGGCAAGCTCCGCCATGCGCGATCTGTACAAGTATCAGAAGGGCACCAATCCCATCGTGAGCTTCCTGGTCAACGCACAGAGCCTGGGTGAGTTCATCACGACCTGCAAATACACCAACCAGATCACGAGCTCGAGCGTCGACGAGATCGAAGAGCTCAATAACATGCAAACCGAACTCGAGCAGAACAAGGCCGAGCTCCAGCAGGCCAAGTCACAGCTTGAGGCAGAGCAGAAAAACGCCGAGGATGCGCTGGCGCAGGCCCAGCAGCTCCGCAGCGAGGCACAGGCAAAAGCCGAGCAGGAAAATGCCGCCGAGCTTGCCAAGCTTGAGGCCGATAAGGCCGCTGCCGCCGAGAAGCTCTCGGGCGAGGGCGTAAGCGGCAGCAATTCCAGCAGCCAGGCCACCAACACCAACACCACCATCGACACCACGGTGAACAACTCCAATACCGGTAGCTCCGATTACGATTCGTTCATTAATGAGTGGACGAGCCGCATCGACAATTATCTCGCCGGCTCCCCCATGGCAGGCCAGGGCTACAACTTTGCCGTCGCCGCTTGGAATACCGGTGTCGACCCCCGTTGGTCCCCCGCCATCGCCTGCATCGAGAGCACCAAGGGTGCTTATTGTGCCAATTCTTACAACGCCTGGGGCTGGAGTGCCCGTGGCGGCGGTTGGCGCAGCTTTGGCAGCTGGAGCGAGGGCATCTCCGCTCACGTTGCCTATCTGGGCGCCAACTACGGCTCCACCCTTACCCCGGCTGCGGCCAAAAAGTACTGCCCGCCCACATGGCAGGACTGGTACAACAAAGTCGCCGCTCAGATGAACCGCATCTAAGTGCAACTGCAAAGGGCCCCAATGGGGCCCTTTTCTTTTAGGTAGCGGAGGTATCGACGACGCCGGTCGCATTGGCAACCGCGACTATGACGATCATGCATAGGAGCAGCACACCCAATGCCTTGAGCCAGAGTTTCGCGAGTTTCTTGCCGCGATAGCTGTCGAGCAGTGCGAATCGCCGACGAAGACGGCGCTTATCGAGCAGCGCAAAATGCATAAGCACCATAAGGCCATCGACAAAGAAAAAATACTCGATTATGAGAAGCCACGTCGGGTAGCTTTGGTTTGCTCCCGTGGGGTGAAAAACGGCAAAGTGACTTCCGGCAAAGAACACAAGCAGCGAGAAGCAGACGAGCGTATTCCAAATGCGCCCCAGAGACTCCGGAACGCGAGAGAGCAGACCGCATGCAGCGGAGGCGGCAGGCCTAGGAAGCCCTGCAGGGTTCTGGAGCCCTTGGGGCGTCAGCACCGTCTCCGAGGCCGGAGTACGGACAGGCGCAGGCGCAGGAGGCCGCACGGGGCGACTCAGATCGTATGCCGCGCGCGTCGCCCGTCCCAACGCTTCCACGCTCGCAAAACGCTTGGCCGGGTCGAGCGCCATCGACATGCAGACGGCATCGGCAAGTGGAGTGGGAATGTCGCGCGCCTCGCATTGCTCGCGCATGTCGAGCCCTGGTTTAGGGTCGACTCCCGTCAAGCAGAAGAACAACAGGGCGCCAAGCGCGTAGACGTCGCTGCGCACACTCGTCTGCCCAAACCCATACTGCTCGGGCGGCGCATAGGGTCGCGTCCCAAACTTGACGGTATCGGCATCGGCGCCGTCGCGCCATACGCGAGCGATCCCCAAGTCGATAATCACCAGCGATGAAAATGTCAGGCCGTCATCAGGCGTATAGTTGGCACCTGTCACGATGATATTCGACGGCTTGAGGTCACGATGGATCACCGGCGCCGACGTCTCCCCCGCTATTGCAAAACCGGCGTGGAGCTCGCCCACGGCATCGCATAGGGAAGGATACAATTCACGCGCATAATCGGGGGTGGCTCCCAGACGGTCCACCAGCGCCCCGAGCGTCTCCCCTTCGATGTATTCCATAACCACGTTGAGCTCGTCGCCCACACGACGACAATCGACGATTCTGGGCAGGTGCTCAAAACGCCTGCCTGCCCGCTGAGCGGCAAACAGACGCTCGTATGCCCCGCCGATTTGAGCCGAAGCATCGATGCGTTTACGGACAAAGGGGCCGAGCGAACCACCGCCGGTTCCTTCAAAGTACACGAGCTCGGTTGCTTCAACGGACGAGCGCTTAAGTACACGCTCCACGCGATAGCTGTCGTCGCGATCGAGCGACGCCAGGTGCTCGGCAAGCGCTGCGGTCAGCTCGTCATCGGAATATGTTGGGCTCTGAGTATCCATAGCCTCCATCATAGCGCAGGGCGCAGACACCCCATGGCATCCGCGCCCCGTTCGTTTGCATCGTTGTTCGACAGCTCTACCGGCTCAGATATCAGCCGCTAACTCACCGTCTCCTCGCCAAAGCGATACAGTTCCTCGTTGACCTTTTGGAGACTGCACCCGCGATCGATGCAAAAGATGATAATCGCATCGCGGCGGTCCTTGCAGTTAAGGACGCTTACCCCGGCAGCCGTCAGCGCACGGTTGGTCTCTTTGAGCGTCAGCGCCATCGCAAAGGCAATCTGCAGCACCTTATTGCGACTCGGATGACGCGCACCGGTAAAGATCTGATAGCCAAAGGTCTCATTGAGATCGGCCATACGAACCACGCGCGAGCGCTCCAAGCCCTTTTCCTGCAGCAGCTGCTTCAGGTAGTCCGAAAGCGACGGGGCGGCAAAGTCGTGCCCCCTGATATAGCCATCGATGTTCGGCGCATCGAGAAGCTCATTGAGCAACTCCTCAGTCAGCTTTTTATCGGGTATACGACTTCACCTCCCCCAGTGCATGCAACATGCTAGAAACCGCTTACGTCCGAACGCTCCCAGCTAGCGACCTGATCGGGCGATGCGGTTCCCGTCGCCTCAAACTTCCACGTACCGCCAGCCTTCAGATGATTGGTGTTCGCAAAAGCAGTTCCAACTTGGTTGCCATCGGCATCATACAGGACATATTCAATCTGGATGTAGCTCTTTTCCTTGTCCGTGTTATTGGTCAGCGTACCCGTGATCTTATAGGCAAACTGATTGGAGGTGTCTTCAGCCTCATCAGCAATGGTATACGGTTCTTGCGGTTCTTTTTGCTCCTCAGCCTGCTGTGTCGCCTCGACAGGTTTTGCCGAATCGCTCGCAGACGAATCGGTTGAATTGCCACCCATAGAACCCACGGCACCGACGATAACCAGCACCACGATGACGCCCAGAACGATTTTGCCTATCGGCTTCTTTCCCTCTTTTGCCATTATTCATCCTTCCTACGATCCGGCTACCGTGCCGGCACACAGCACATCGTAGGAAGGATTAAACTTGAATTCATTAGCTGAGAGCTAAGGTTGCGGTAAACGGCCAATGCAGTTATCCAAACGCCGAGCAAACGCACTTTGCGCGACCGTCTGCCGGCAGCGCATCAACCCACCGTGACGGATTCCCCGGTAAAGGCACTGACCATCAACAGGACAAAGAACACCAGGTAGCTGACACTCAGCGGGTACGCAATGACCAGGAATACAACCCAGCCGACATTGGTTTTACCGTCGGCACGACGTTGCTCGCGGCAACGATAGAGCCAAATCGTCACGCCAATGGCCACAATCAGCAACACGAGTGCCGCTGCTGCCAACCCGGCAAGCGCAAACATCACGCCAATGCTCACAGCAATAACCGGAAGCAGCAGCAGGCCGCACCCGCATCCACCCGGACTATATACGGCAGACTGTCGGCGTCGCTTCATCGCCGCGCCACCCCCATCATCTCTGAGCACTACAGTGCGATGGCCTGCTGGACAGGAACGATCTTATCCAGTTCCGGTTCGATGCGCCTCTTCTCCGCCTCGAGATCAAACGCTATCTGGGCGCGCAGCCAATAACCATCCGTCAGGCCAAAGTAGCGGCAAAGGCGAAGGTCGGTGTCGGCCGTCACGCGACGTTTTCCCAAGACAATCTGCCCGATACGCTGAGCCGGAATCCCAGTCTCTTTCGCAAGGCGATATTGAGAAATGCCCATGGGAACAAGAAACTCCTCTTTGAGAAGCTCACCAGGAGTCACCGGCGACAGCAAATCGGCCGAAGTCTCATCACTTGTGATAATCGACGATTTCGACATTCCAAGCCATCTCCTGTCTCCACTCAAAACAGACCCGATAGCGCTCATTACGATGCAATCATAGTATCGCCTTACGTTAGTAACGTCAAACGTTTCTACAGACTTATATCTCTATTATATCGTACGTTTGTTCGTATTTTCTAGAACAAATAGTCCTTCACGTCTTAGTCAAGCAAAAGCAATCGTTTGTAGACATCGAGGCCCTTAAGTAGGATCTCCTCGTCAAAGAGCATGGTATCGGTATGCAGAGCGCTCGTGGCATAGGCGGGGCAGCCATCCGAATCGATCGGATTATCTTGTCCCTCCGGCACGCCCGTACCCAGGAGGAAGAACACGCCTGGCAGATGGCGCTGATAGAAAGCGAAGTCCTCGGCAATCAGCAAAGGCTCATCCACGAGTTGCAGCTCGGACAAGACAGGCGCAATGTGGGCGAACAGCTCGGGGTCGTTATCGACCGGCGGATAGCCCTCGGCAAAATCGAGGTCATATGTGCAGCCCGTTGCGACGCAGGCATCGTCCAGCACGCGGCGCACGCCCTCGCGCGCACGGTCGAACATGGCGTCCGTAAACACACGCAAGCTACCGGCAACATGGGCCTCCCCCGCCACCGCGTTGCAAACCGTACCGGCCTGCAGCAGGCCGAACTTACCAATGCAAGGCTCGTCGGCACCCAACTCGTCCATGAGCTCGCGCTCGGAAACCAAGAACTTGGCCGCTGCCAGCGCGGCATCATGCGATTCCTCGACTGGAACGCCGTAGGTCTTGGCGATATGGATGCTCGCGCCATGGATATGAATGTGCGTCTCGCTTGAGCGCGCCAACAGCGGACCAGGGCAGCTCGCCAACGTGCCGGCAGGCAGATCGGGCCACACGTGGAAGCCAAAGATGCGATCCGCCCCATAGCGCTCGAACACGCCGCTCTCGCACACCGTCTTGGCACCACCGGTCGTTTCCTCGGCAGGCTGGAACACAAAGAGCACGTTGCGCTTGATGGCACCCGGCTGCTCACGAATCATGCGATCGACATACGTCGCGGCGGCAAGCACCATGGCCATGTGACCGTCGTGACCGCACGCATGCATCTTACCGGGATGCGTCGAGGCAAAGGCCGCGCCCGTTGCCTCCGCGATGGGCAGGGCGTCCATGTCGGCGCGAATCGCCGTGGCATGCGCGGCGCCCGTGCCGGCATCGAAGAAAGCGCAGACGCAGCTGGGGCACGGATGGGTCACCTCACAAGCGAGCGGCGCCAACACGCCCTCGATATAGGCGATCGTCTGCGGAAGATCGAAATCGAGCTCCGGAATGCGATGAAGATCGCGGCGATAGCGACGGAGTTCTTGGAGCTCGGTCATAAAGGATCCTTTCATGGGGGGGCATATCCATTCACACAATATTGTGACGCAGGATTGTGGCACCCTTGTTTCTAGCATATCCCTGCATTTTTTAAACGTTATATACGAATACTCTTGTTTGGTAAAGTGCAACGTGGTAGGGTCTTTACCACTTGATAGAGGCGCGGGCACGAAGAGCCGCGGGCGAGCCGGCAGGCTTTGACCCCGCGGGGAGGCGAAACCCGCCGAACTGGGCATTTCGGGCACGAACAGCCTGGTGGGCCTGCGGGAAACACCCGCAGGACTGTCTGCAGCAATGCGGGAGCGCTATCCGGACATTGGGTCCACGTTATGCGGATTCGATGCGCAGATGGCGCCGTCTGGATAGCGAGGTTTTCGGGACATGGCATTGACCCCCAACGAGGCATATGCGGCCAAGCAGCCGTTTGTGGACAAGGAGACACTCGAGCATATCGTCGAGCAGTTCCCCACGCCGTTTCATCTATACGACGAGGCGGGCATCCGCCGCAACATGCAAGAAGTGCGCGACGCCTTTGCATGGAACCCGGGCTTTAAGGAATACTTTGCCGTCAAGGCCAACCCCAACCCGGCGCTCATCTCCATTCTCAACGAATACGGCTGCGGCTGCGATTGCTCGAGCTATACCGAGCTCATGATCGCCCGCTCGCTGGGCATCACGGGACACGACATCATGTTCTCTTCCAACGACACGCCGGCTGCCGACTTTGAGCTCGCCAACAAGCTGGGTGCCATCGTCAACTTTGACGACATCAGCCACATCGAGTTCTTTGAGCGTGTTGCGGGGCCCATCCCCAAAACGGTCAGCTGCCGCTTTAATCCAGGCGGCCTGTTCCAGCTCTCCAACGGCATCATGGATAACCCCGGCGACTCCAAATACGGCATGACCACCGAGCAGCTCTTTGAGGCTTTCCGCATGCTCAAGGCCAAGGGCGCCGAGAATTTTGGCATCCATGCCTTCCTTGCCAGCAACACCGTCACCAACGACTACTACCCCAAGCTCGCGCGCATCCTCTTTGAGCTTGCCGTGCGCCTGGAGCGCGAGACCGGTGCACATGTCGCCTTCATCAATCTGTCCGGCGGCATCGGCATTCCCTACCGCCCGGACCAGGAACCCAACGACATACTGGCCATTGGGGACGGCGTGCGCAAGGTTTATGAGGAAGTCCTGGTACCCGCGGGCATGGATGACGTGGCAATCTGCACCGAGCTGGGACGTTTCATGATGGGACCCTACGGCTGCCTGGTCACCAAGGCCATCCACGAGAAGCAGATCTACAAGGACTATATCGGTGTCGATGCAAGCGCCGTCGATTTGATTCGCCCTGCCATGTATGGCGCCTACCACCACATTACGGTGATGGGTCAGCCGGGCGGCGCCGACAAGGCCACAGCGCCCGTCACGAACACCTATGACATCACGGGCAACCTATGCGAGAACAACGACAAGTTCGCTATCGATCGCAAGCTGCCGCATATCGACATGGGTGACCTGCTTGTAATCCACGATACCGGTGCGCATGGCTACTCCATGGGCTACAACTACAACGGACGTCTGCGCTCCGCCGAGGTCCTGCTGCGCCCCGATGGCGCGGCCGACCTCATCCGCCGCGCCGAGCGCCCGGGCGATTACTTTGCCACGCTCGACGTGCTGCCGTGCGGCCGCGAGCTGCTGGCCAAATCGCGCGCCGAAAGCGCCCGCCGTCGCGCTCAGGACGAGCGCCTAGTAGTCGCCGCCCAATGGAACAAACGCGTCCAGATCGCGGAAGCGAAGGAGAAGAACATGGATATCCGCAATCTCGAGGGCTCAATCGTCGCCCTTGTCACGCCGTTTAAAAAGGACGGCAGTGTCGACTTTGACGCGCTTGAGCACCTTATCGATTTCCACCTGCAAAACGGTACCGACGCCATCCTCACCCTGGGCACCACCGGCGAGAGCGCCACGATGACCGACGACGAGGACAACTCCGTCGTCGCCGCCGTGGTCAAGCATGTTGCAGGACGCGTCCCCGTCATTGCCGGCTCGGGCTCCAACTCCACGCAGACCATGCTCACCAAGTCGCTCACCTATCAGGGCCTGGGCGCCGACGGTCTGCTGCTCATCACCCCCTACTACAACAAGTCCAATGAAGAGGGTATCTATCAGCATTTTAAGACCGTCGCCGACGCCGTGGACATCCCCTGCATCCTGTACAACATCCCCGGCCGCTGTGGCTGCGGCATCAGCGAGCGCAACGTAGAACGCCTGGCCGCGCACCCCAACATCATGGGTATTAAGGAGGCCTCGGGCAACGTCGCCTACGCGGCCAAGATCGCCCACCTGCTGTCAGACGACTTCCGCATGTACTCGGGCGAGGACGCGCTTACCGTACCGCTCATGAGCCTGGGCGCCTCGGGCACCATCAGCGTGTGGGCCGATGTTCAGCCGCAGCTCGTGCACGACATGTGCCGCGCCTATCTGGACGGCGACGTAGCGCGCGCCCGCGATATCCAGATTGCCGGCCAGCCGCTCATCAATGCCCTCTTTAGCGAGGTCAACCCCATCCCCGTCAAGGAAGCGCTCGCCCAGATGGGCATGATCGAGGCAAACTACCGTATGCCGCTGTGCCCCATGGCAGACGACACGCGAGCCGCACTTACCGATGCTCTGAAGGGAGCTGGTCTGCTTGATTAAGACCGTCATTATGGGAACGGGCCGCATGGGCTCGCTCATCCGCACCACCGCCGAGGGCACCGTTGATGCCGCCGGTCAGCCCGTTTTTGATATCGTCGCCCAGATCGGTTTTGATCTGTCCGAGCTCGAGAGCGCCCCGGCGGCCGACGTTATCATCGACTTCTCGAACGTCGTGACCTTCGATGCCGTCGTCGCCTATGTCGAGCGCACGGGCGCGGCGCTGGTCTCGGGCACCACAGGCTACACCCCCGAGCAGATGGATCGTCTGCGCGAGCTGGGCCAGAACACCCGCGTTATGCACGCGGGCAATTATTCCATCGGCATCGCAGCCCTGCGTCATCTAGTGGCCCAGGCCACGCGTGAGCTGCCCGGCTTTGACTGCGAAATCGTCGAGACGCACCACAACCAAAAGGTCGACGCCCCGAGCGGCACTGCCAAGCTACTGCTCGACGCCGTCGTCGAAGCTGAACCCGAGGCAGGCTACCACCCCGTCTATGGCCGCGAGGGCATGTGCGGCGCGCGCGATCCCAAGGAGATCGGCATGCACTCGCTGCGCGGCGGCACCGTCGCCGGCGTGCACGAGGTGGGTTTCTTTGGCCAGGACGAGGAGGTCACGCTCACCCACCGCGCCACGAGCCGTCAGATCTTTGTCAACGGCGCCCTGGCAGCCGCGCAGAAGCTCGTCACCCGCGACCCCGGCTTCTACACCTTCGACCAGGTCATGTTTGCCTAACCAGGTATCAACCGTATTCACGAAAAGGAGAAACAGCATATGAGTAACGCAGCCGAGATGGATGCCCAGGAGATTATCAACTACATCGCCACCGCGCCCAAAAAGACACCTGTCAAGCTGTACGTGCGCGAGAAGCCCGGCATGAAGGTTGCCTGGGGCGACGCACATGTCTACGGCGGCCGTCGCGGCAAGACCGTCTTTGGCGACTGGGATGAGCTCAAGGCCATCCTCGATGCCAATGCCGACTCCATCGACTACTACGATGTCGAGAATGACTGCCGCAACTCCGCCGTGCCCATGCTCGACCTTAAGGGCATCAACGCTCGCATCGAGCCGGGCGCGATCATCCGCGACCGCGTCGAGATCGGCGATCGCGCCGTCATCATGATGGGTGCCATCATCAATATCGGCTCCGTCATCGGTGAGGGCTCCATGATCGACATGGGCGCCGTGCTGGGCGGCCGCGCCACCGTGGGCAAGAACTGCCACATCGGCGCCGGCACCGTGCTGGCAGGCGTCGTGGAGCCCGCCAGCGCCACGCCCGTCATCATCGAGGACGACGTTATGATTGGCGCCAACGCCGTGGTCCTGGAGGGCGTGCGCGTGGGCAGGGGCGCTGTTGTTGCCGCCGGCGCCGTGTGCGTCGAGGACGTCCCCGCCGGTGCCGTCGTGGCCGGTGTCCCCGCCCGCGTCATCAAGATGCGCGACGCCCAGACCGACAGCAAGACCGGTCTCGAGGAAGGTCTGCGCAAGCTTTAATAGTTACGCGGTTTTGACAAACCGCGTAACAGGTCGACACTACAAACGCCCCAGGGCGGCAATCTGACGTTCACTCGTAG
>CALBBA010000146.1 GCA_937926755.1 uncultured Collinsella sp. | reverse complement strand
CGAGCGCGAGGAGGAGATCATTCGCGCCGACTGGGTGGTGCCGTCGTTTAAGGACCGCTGGATTCGCTTTTTCTACCTGCTTTCGGAGGAGATCTATCGTCGCGCCTTCCGCGTGACCAGTTTGTTCCATAACGCCCGCAAGACGCAGATCGATATGGGCTGCGATGCGGGTAAATGCCTAGTCATCCCCAACGGCATCCAGTTCGACCGCTTTAAGGACATTCCCTTAAAGCCCGATGACGGCTGGGTGGACATTGGCGCGGTGGTGCGCCTGGCGCCCATCAAGGACGTCAAGACCATGATCTACGCCTTCTTTGAGTTGCATGAGCGCCTGCCGCACGTGCGCCTGCATATTATGGGTGGCGTGGACGACGAGGAATATGGCGCCGAGTGCCATGCGCTGGTAGAGACATTGGGTGTGCGTGACTTGATCTTTACCGGTCGCGTCGACGTGGTCGAGTACATGGAAAAGCTCGACTTTACCATTTTGACGAGCATCTCGGAGGGCCAGCCGTTGAGCGTGTTGGAATCGCTGGGCGCGCGTCGCCCCTGCGTGACGACCGAGGTCGGCTGCTGCCGCGAGCTGCTTGAGGGCGCCCCCGGCGACGACTTTGGCGTGTCCGGATTTGTGAGCCCGCCCATGTATCGCAAGGGTCTGGCCGATGCTATGGAGCGCATGTCCGCGAGCCGTGCCCGCCGCCTGGAAATGGGGGAGCGCGGCCAGCGTCGCGTGGCGACCTATTACCTACACGAGCAGATGCTCGCCAACTATCGCGCGCTGTACGACGAGACGGCGCGCGCGTTTGACCTGCCAAGGGAGGGGGAGTAGTCGGTGGCCGGAATCGGTTTTGAGCTCAAACGCCTGTTTAAGCGCAAGGGCCTGTTTGCCATGATGCGCGCCTATGGCTACGCCGGCATTGTGTGCACGGGTCCCATGCTGCTGGGCGTGCTGCTGCAGGTGGGCATTTTGGTGCTATGCGGCCTGTGGGGTGTGGGCCGTGCCAACCAGGACCTGCTGGTGTGCATGGTGACCTATACGCTGCTGGCGTCGCTTACGCTCACGAGCTTTTTCTCCATGCCGGTCACGCGCTTTTTGGCCGACATGCTCTTTGCCGAGCGCGAAGAAGAGGTTTTGCCCTCGTTTTGGGGCTCCAATGCCATCATGCTCGTTGTGGGCACCGTGCTCTACGGTGTCTTTTTGCTGTTCTCGGGCGCTACGCTTATGCAGGCGCTGCTGTGCCTGTGGCTGTTCAACATTATGATCGTCAACTGGAACGGCATGAGCTATCTCACCGCTATTAAGGACTACCGGGGTATTCTGTGCAGCTTTGCCGCAGCCATTGGCGTGGCGTGCCTGTGTGCCTTGGCCGCGCTGGCACTGGGGCTGCCGCCGGTCGAGGGCCTGCTGGCCTCGATCGCCCTGGGCTACGGTGTGATGCTCGCCTGGGACGTGGTGCTGCTGTACCGGTATTTTCCTCAGAGCGATCGCAGCCCCTGGCTCTTTTTGCGCTGGCTCGATCAGTTTATGCCGCTGGCACTCACGGGCCTGTTTACCAACCTGGGACTCTTTGCACATCTGGTAATTATTTGGGCCGGCCCCATTGGCGTGCAGGTCAAGGGCTTGTTTTATGGCGCACCCTACCACGATGTGCCGGCGCTCATTGCGTTTTTGACCATTCTGGTCACGACCGTCAACTTTGTGGTGTCGGTCGAGGTTAACTTCTATCCGCGCTACCGCGACTACTACA
>CALBBA010000145.1 GCA_937926755.1 uncultured Collinsella sp. | reverse complement strand
GGGTCAGCCCGTGGGAGGCCAGGGCGCCGCTGACCGGTGGACGGCACCGAGCCGTGCGCTTGAACTTAGAAGGGGGGAGGCCTCGCGGCCTCCCCCTTTTTGCGTTATATACATGTTGTGCTTTGGGACCTAGCTTCCCCGTATGCGCTCTTACTGTTTGGCTGTTTTTTGAGTCCATCTAGTTTATTTGAGCGATAATTACTCGCATTGGCGTTAGGGAGGGCTTGATGTTTACCGTATTTGTCTTGGGCAATATTGCTTCGGGTAAGTCGACGGCCTGCCGCTATTTCGAATCTCGTGGCGCTATGCTTATCGATCTGGATGAGCTTGCAAAATCGCTGTATGTGCCGGGCTCTGATATCGTCAATGCTCTCGCGGATGAATTCGGTTGGGACATTTTGGATGAGGAAGGCGGCATTCGCCGCAGTATCCTCGCTTCTCGAGCTTTCGCTTCTCCTGATTCGGTCGCACGGCTCAATGGCATCGTGCATCCCGTTCTGATTGAACAGCTTTCGCTTAGGATTCTCGATCCGGTTTGTTGTACGGTTTCATCTCCCCGTTATCCCTTTGCGGTGGTCGAGGTTTCAGCTCCGACTGGTTTTGAGGATGCATTTGGCTTGGCTGATGAAATTCTGGTCATTAGCGCCCCTTTGTCAGTTCGTCGCGAGCGCGCTATTCAACGTGGCATGGAGCCATCTGATTTCGATGCCCGTTCTGCTTGCCAGCCCGATGAGTCTGCGCTGTGCAATCTCGCTACAACGGTGATTGATAATTCGGCAGCCGATAATTCGCTCTTTGAGCAGCTTGACTCATGGCTTGCATGCCACGGGTTTATAGATACTCCGGATAAGGAGGAGGCCGATGCCTAAGGCACGTTTCTTTACGTGGTATCGCGTGGCGCCACTTGCCGTTGTGTTCGTCTTCGGCCTTATTTCGCTCGTCTACTCGTGTGCTCCTGCCGCTTTCTTTAAGCCGCTGTATCCGATTGACTACGAGGCGTATGTAAAGCAATCCAGTATTTCGCATAATCTGGATCCGTATCTGGTGTGCGCTGTCATTAAGTCGGAATCGAATTGGGATCCCGAGGCTGAGTCGAATCAAGGCGCTCGGGGATTGATGCAGCTGATGCCCGAGACTGCCCAGGGCATGATCGCCAAGGGCCTTGTCGACGGAGGGGAGTATTCGGTCGACAATCTTAATGATCCGGCTACGAATATCGAGTTTGGCTGCGCATACCTCTCGTATCTTCTCGCCTATTTCAACGGGTCGACGGATAGTGC
>CALBBA010000144.1 GCA_937926755.1 uncultured Collinsella sp. | reverse complement strand
AGCTGCGGGAACGGCCTGTCCGCCTAATGTGTTCGGCTGAGATCGGAAATCAACCTAACCCACATCTTAGGATGCCAGGCCCAAACGGCTATACTTTCTAGGATTGAATGTATAAGGAGCATTAAGTGAATTCTGAATCCATCGCCGTCATCATCCCTTGCTACAACGAAGCGCTCACGATCGGCAAAGTCATCGACGACTTTCACCGCGAGCTTCCGCAGGCGACGGTCTATGTCTATGACAACAACTCGTCGGACGATACCTCACGCATTGCCACCGAGCACGGCGCCACAGTCCGCTTTGAGCCCCGTCAGGGAAAGGGCAACGTGTGCCGCCAGATGTTTCGCGATATCGACGCCGATTGCTACCTGATGGTCGACGGAGACGACACCTACCCCGCCGAGGCGGCCAAGGCCCTCTGCGAGCCCATCCTTAACGGCACGGCCGACATGACCGTAGGCGATCGCCTTTCCAACGGCACCTACGCCGAGGAGAACAAGCGTGCCTTCCACGGCTTTGGCAATAATCTGGTCCGCGCCATGATCAAGTGGATCTATGGCTACAGCTTCGATGACGTCATGACAGGCTACCGCGCCATGAGCCGCCCGTTCGTTAAAACCTTCCCAGTGCTTTCCGAGGGCTTTCAGATCGAAACCGAGCTCTCGATCCACGCCGTCGACCACCGCTGGCGCATCAAAGATGTGCCCATCGAGTACCGCGACCGTCCCGAGGGTTCCGAGTCCAAACTCAACACCGTGAGCGACGGCATTAAAGTCGTTGCGATGATCGGCACGCTGTTCAAGGACTACCGCCCGCTGAAGTTCTTCAGCCTCGTTGCGCTTCTGTTCGCGGTATTCGGCCTCGCCCTGGGCATGCCCATCGTTGTCGAATATTTCCAGACCGGCCTCGTCCCGCGCTTCCCCACCGCTATGCTCGCCGCCTCGTTTATGTTCCTGTGCGGCCTGAGCCTTGCGACCGGCTTCATCCTAGATTCTGTAGCAAAGGTCGAAAAAAAGCAGTGGGAGGTCAACGTGTACAGCAAATACGCCTACGACGACCAGCCCGGCCACCCTACTTCCATGCCAAGCGAGAGGTAGATCTTCCGCAAAATACTATTGGCACCACTGCGCAGATAGCCACCAACAAGAAAAGCCGCCGTTAAAGAACGGCGGCTTTTACTCTCGAAAAGTTAATAGCGGCTAGAGCGTCTTGATGTACTCCCCCAGCTCTTCCTCCCAGTCGGGCATGTGGAAGCCGGCAGCCTCGAGCTTGGACAGGTCGAGCGCGGAGTGGACCGGGCGCGGGGCGACGGGGCCCTCGGCGCTCGCGTAGTAGTCGGCGGTCGATACCGGCACGACCCTGTCCCCGTTGCCGTTGGCGGCCTCGAAGACGGCGCGGGCGATGTCCGCCCAGGACTTGACCGCGCCGGAGCCGGTGCAGTTATAGGTCCCGTAGGGGGCGTGCGCCCCCAGCACGTGGAAGACAAAACCTTCCGGACAGTCAACGGCATCGACATCATGATCGCCTTTGACCTTTCCTACTCCATGGAAACACCGGACATGGTTCTCAACCGAATGCCCATCAACCGGCTGGTAGCAGCCAAACACGTCATCACCCAATTTGTTGACAGCCGTCCGGACGACCGCATCGGCATCGTGGGATTTGCCGGAAAAACAAAATCCTTCTGTCCGCTCACGCTGGACCACGCCCTGGTCAACAGCATCATCCGGGATTTCCATCCGCGCATGATCCAGGCGGACGGCACGGCCATCGGCTCCGCCATTGCGGCGGCGGCCACCCGGCTGGACGACCGTAAGGACACCAAATCAAAAATCATCATCCTGGTGACGGATGGCGCCTCCAACTCCGGCCAGATATCCCCGCTGGTGGCGGCGGAAAACGCGGCCAAGCTGGGTATCAAAATTTATACCATTGCCGTAGGAACGGAAGAAGGAAACCTGGCGAACGGCA
>CALBBA010000143.1 GCA_937926755.1 uncultured Collinsella sp. | reverse complement strand
TCGCCGACATAGAGCGAGGGGACATTTCCGTCGCCGTCGATACGAAACCCGCGAGCACGGCAAAGGACGTAGTCGCCGACGGCGTTGCGCACACGATACTGCATGACGCGACGGTGCTTGGTACCGTTGTAGACTTGGTCGATGTCGTTGACGAAGGCCTCAAGGTCGTCGGGATGGACGCGCGTTTTCCAGTAATCGCGACAGTTGTCTATGTGCTCTGAGGGAAGGCCAAGATCGCGCAAGGCACCTTGTGACCAAAGGGTGCGATGTTTGTACAAGTTCTCGATAAAGAAATAACGACCTTCGTTGAGCATCGAAAAGGCGTCGAAAATACGATCGCTTATTTCGAAGTCGTCGGCGTGGACTTGCACGATATTGCGTCGATCAAGGTGCATGGCATGGCGCAGCTTGTAGTCGTACATGCGATGGTCGGCATCGAGTGTCATGCGATTGGAGGCTTCGCCCAGGGCGGGGTCGGCATGCGACACTCCATAGCTAAACGAGTGGGGCATCTCGGAATCGTTGTTTTTGAGCAGGATCGTTCGGCAGTGTTCCAGACGTTCGGCGAGGTCGTCCTCGGTTGCAATCGTAGACAGGATGGCAAACTCGTCGCCGCCTATGCGAAACGCCGCCTCGTCCACTTTCATATACAGCTTGAGATAGAGGCTTACCTGCAAGATATAGCGGTTGCCCTCGTCATGCCCAAAGACGTCGTTGCAGTGCTTGAGATTGTCGATATCGATGAACGCCATGGTAACGGGGGTGTCCTGCTCCCAGAGCTCCTCGAGGGAACGGGCAAAGCCGCCACGGTTGCCAAGCCCGGTAAGCTGGTCGGTAAAGGCGGTCCTAATCAGATCATCCTGACGCTCGAGAAGGTCACGGACGGTCTTTTCGAGCGTTTCGGTGTAATTGCTGACAGTATCCATGTCGTAAGCGGCTTTCTGAGGTCGGGCGGATTGCGTCGGGCGAGCTCGTTGTGCACACGCGTTGTTGTTTGGCGCTTTGCGTGTATCCAGGCCCCCGCCTTGCTGCGTTGTTGGGTTAATTTACCGGCTAATGTTCGCTGTTGATAACTGCTGAGTAGTATAAACAACAGTGCAGAATTATATATGGGTGCACATGCTGTGGGCGGCTATTATTCGACAGGCGGTAGCGCGACGACGCGATGTTCGATAAAAATGCGACTGGGACGATATATGTTGACGGGTATACTTGTTCCGGTTTTAAACGCAGGAACGGAGATGGTCACATGGCACAGCCGGATACGACGCGCACGGTGGGGCTTGCGCTCGAGGGAGGCGGCTACCGCGGTATGTATACGGCGGGCGTGCTCGACGTTTGGATGGAGCACGGCTTGACCTGCGACCATATGGTGGGTGTCTCGGCGGGCGCGGCGTTTGGCTACAACTTTAAATCGCGCCAGATCGGCCGTGCCATTCGCTATAACAAGGCCTATTGTGCCGATAAGCGCTATGCGGGTGTAGCAAGCTGGCTGCGGACCGGCGATATGTTCAATGCCGATTTTGCCTATCACGAGGTGCCTATCGAGCGCGATCCCATTGACTTGGAGACGTATCGCGCCTGTCCCATGCGGTTTACGTGCGTGTGTACCGATATCGAGACGGGCAAGGCCGTCTACCACGACCTGCCCTATGGCGACGAGAGGGATATTGAGTGGATCCGGGCATCGTCAGCGGTTCCTGTGGCGACGCGTCCCGTTGCTATTGACGGGCATAAGTATCTGGATGGTGGCGTGGCTGATTCTATTCCCAGCGCATGGCTGTTTGCGCAGGGGTATGACCGCAATATCGTGGTACTCACGCAGCCGGCGGGCTTTGTGAAGCAGCCCAACAGCGTGATGCCGATGCTGCGCCGCGTGTTCCGTCACTACCCGGAGTTTGTCGCAGCGCTTGAGCATCGGCATGAGGTTTACAATGCCACGCTCGATGACCTGGCACGTCGAGAGGCTGCCGGGGAAATCTTTGTGGTGCGGCCGAGCGAATCGGTGAAGGTGCCGTCGCTGTGCCGCGAACCGGATGAGCTCGAGCGCATCTACCAGGTCGGCCGCCACGATGCAGAGGCGACTTTGCCGGCGTTGGAAGCGTATCTGGCGGGGTAAGGGTCGCATACGGAAAGCGCATCCCGGAATGGAGGCCCAAACTGGGATGCGCTTTCCATTGCTGAAGATATGAGGCTGCGAATCAGCTGTTCGGCCTATGCCTATGCCTGCTGCCAGGTGTCGACAAGCTCCTTGGCCGCGGCGTAGGGATCGTCGGCGCTGCAGACGGCGCTCACCACAAAGAAGCCGTCGACGCCGGTGGCCTTGAGCTGCGGCAGGTCGGCCGTCTTAACGCCGCCGCCTACCACGATGGGCACGGGGCTTGCCGCGTGGAGTGCGGCCAGGTCCTCAAAGCTTTTGGTGATGATGGAGCCGTCGGCCGCGCGTCCGCAATCGCGCTTGGTCTCGGTCTCGTGGAGCGGGCCGATGCCCAGGTAGTCGACCAGACTCATGTCGGCGGTCTTGACGTACTCGAGCATCTCCTCGCAGCGGGCCGAAAGGCCCACGATGGCATCGGGGCCCAAAAGTTTGCGGCAGACCTCGACGGGAATATCGCTCTGGCCTACATGCACGCCATCGACAGCAATACCCTGCTCGCGCGCGGCGAGTACGCAGTCCAGACGGTCGTCGATCAACAGGGCGACCTGGCCGGTCTTGCCGGCCTGTGCGATTGCCTGCGCGGCGTCGCCGGTCAGTGCGATGATCTCGCGGGCGCTTGCCACCTTGGAGCGCACCTGGATGCAGGTAAAGCCGGCGTCGAGCGCCTGGGCCACCACATCGCCCACGGGACGCCCGAGCGTGTTTTCGGGGCCGAGTACCAGATAGGCCGAGATATCAAGGTTGTCGCGGATGCTCATCGTGCTTCCTCCTGCTTCTTGATCTGTGCTTCCATGCGCTCGAGTTTGCCGGTCATGGTGTCGGTAAATCCGGGCCGAATATCGGCTTTGAGCACGACTTCGGTGCGGATGCCCTTGCTCGCCAACACAAAGGTTGCGTCGCGCACGACCTGCATGACCTCGTCCCAGTCGCCCTCGATCTCGGTGAACATCGAGGTGGTACGGTTGGGCAGGCCACTCTCGCGAATGACGCGCACGACCTCGGCGACCTCGGCGGACAGCTCATCGCCGGTGCCGCACGGGGCGATGGCCACGGCGACGAGCGTGTTCATGCCAGCAGTGGTTGCGGGCTCGGACATGGCCTATGCCTCCTCGAGCTCGAGTCGGTTATCGGCAATGTCCTGGGCGGTCGCGCGGTAGAGCTCGTCGATAAAGGCGACCTTAAAGCTTGCCGGGGCATCGGCGACGGCGGCGGCACGCGTGCCGGCCACGTTGTAGACGGCGGTGCCGCAGACGGCTGCCGTAAACGGGTCGGTGGCACAGGCGTACACGGCCAGCACGCCGCCCTGCGAGCAGCCGCAGCCGGTGATCTTGGACATGAGCGGGCTGCCGCCGTGGGACTTGGCCACAGTCGTGCCGTCGGTGATCAGGTCGACTTCGCCCGAGACGACCACGGCGCCGCCGGTGTAGCGGGCGAGCGCCACGGCGGCGGCGCGGGCGGCGTCGACCGTGTCGGTGGTATCGACACCGCGCACGCGGCTCATATCAGCCGCCTCGCCCTCAAGACCCCACAGGCCGGCGAGTGCGATGATCTCGGAGGCGTTGCCGCGTACGATGGCGGGCTTGTACTGCTTGAGCTCGTTTACCAGCTGGGTGCGCAGGCTACCGATGCCCAGACCCACCGGATCGAGCACCCAGGGCTTGCCGGCGTCGTGTGCCGCCTTGGCCGCGCGGGGAATCGTCTGCTCGTAGATGGGGAAGAGCGTGCCCATGTTGAGATAGATGGCGCCGCCGCCGGCAACGAGTGCCTCGCCCTCGTCGGGAAGATAGACCATGGCGGCCGAACCGCCCACGGCGAGCTGCGCGTTGGCGACAAAGTCGATCGTCACCGTGTTGGTGATGGAGCCGGCCATCGGATTGGTGGCGCGAATCTCCTCCACGGCCTTGACCATATGCTGCTTAAACTGTTCCGAATCAATCACTGCACATGCCTCCTTGGCATAGAAAAGGGGCGCTGTGCATAGACAGCGCCCCTGTAAAGGCGGCATGCTCCCTACGCCAGCATTAACTGACAGGTTCAAAGGATTGGGCCCTATGCCCTCTCAGCCTTGTGGTTTGCACCGCCGGCACTCCCGCATCGAATCTGTTGTTCCCTATACTAACGCACCTGCCAAAAAGGGACAGGTTTATTTTGGCAGGTCGTTACAATAGGTAGGACCGATACGAATGGGGACCTCATGATCAAACTTGTGCTGACCGATATGGACGATACGCTGATTCCTGCTGGACACGATGGCGCCAGCGACTGCGCCATCGAGGGCATTCATGCCATGCAGGCGGCGGGTCTGCACTTTGGCCCGGTTTCGGGTCGCCAGCCGTCTGCGATGGGCTGGATGTTCCGCAATCGCGCCGAGTGCTTTTCGACTGGTGCGTTCTGTAACGGCCAGGTTATGTTTGTCGACGGTCAGGCGATCGCTTCGCGCGCGACCGACAACGATGCCCTGATGCGTCTGGCCGATTACCTCGAGCAAGAGACCGACGATACCTATTTGAAGGTCTACCGTCTGGGTGATGACTTTTGGGACAACGACGCCTATTGCGTGACAAGCGATCCCGAGCGTGTGCGTCGCGCCATGGAGTCAGGCGGCAACGCGTGGCTCAAGGGCGAAGAGGCCCCGTGCCGTCCCGTCGTCGATGACGCGCCGGTGTTCAAGGCGAATATCTGGAGTGCTCGTTCGCGTGAGGAGCTCGCGGAGCTACGCGAGCGCGTTGCCGTTGAGGTGCCGGAACTCTCGCTTGTGTTTCCCAACAACCGAGTGCGCCTGTTTGACATCCTTCCAGCAGGTTGGGACAAGGGTTGCGCTGCGCTGGAGTTGGCGCGCGCTTTGGACCTGACGCCCGATGAGGTGGCCGTATTTGGCGATTCCGATAACGATCTGCCCATGATCGATGCCGTTCCCAACTCCGTTGCAGTCGCCAATGCCAACGAGGCTGTCACGGCTGCCGCGCGCTGGCATATCGGCGCTGCGGCAGACGATGCGGTCGCCGGGGCTCTGCATCAGATTGCCGCCTGCGCTGCGACGGGGGAAATGCCGCCGTTTATGCGTCAGATGGATGTGACAGGTTTCGACGTCACGAACGTCTAGGGAGAAAGCTATGAAGCTTCAGCAGCTCAGATATGTCGTCAAAGTTGCCGAATGCGGCAGCATCACCGAGGCCTCGCGCCGGCTCTTTGTGTCGCAGCCTTCGATTACCGCATCGATCCGCGATCTCGAAAACGAGATGGGTGTGCATATCTTTGAGCGCACCAACAAGGGTGTCATTGTGTCCGAGGAGGGCGAGACCTTCTTGGGCTACGCGCGACAGGTGCTCGATCAGGCCGATCTGCTCGAAGGCAAGTACAAGGGCGCGTCCGAGCAGGTGCCACACTTTAGTGTGAGCTGTCAGCATTATTCCTTTGCCGTTAACGCATTTGTTGACGTAATCCGCGAGTTCGATGCCGCGCGCTACGACTTTACCCTGCGCGAGGAGCAGACTCACGAGATTATCGAGGATGTCGCGCACATGAAAAGCGAGCTGGGCATCCTGTACCTGTCCGAGCACAACCGCGAGGTCATTGAGCGCATGTTGGCAGCCAACGAGCTCGTGTTCGAAGGGCTCTTCTGCGCCACGCCGCACGTTTTTGTGTGTGCCGACCATCCGCTGGCTGACCGCTCCAGCGTGACGCTCGAGGACTTGGAAGACTACCCGTTCCTGTCCTACGAGCAGGGCAGCTATAACTCGTTTTATTATTCCGAGGAACTGACCTCGACGTTTGAGCGCCGCAAGAATATCCGCGTGCGCGACCGCGCGACGTTGTTCAATTTGGCTATGGGCCTCAACGGCTACACCGTGTGCTCGGGCGTGATCAGTCACGAGCTCAACGGCCCCGGCATCATCTCGATTCCGCTCGATGTGGATGAGTACATGGAGATTGGCATCATCACGCGCAAGAACACGACACTCACGCGCTATGGCCAAGCCTATATCGACGCGATCCGTCAGCATATCTAGGCTGATGTGTTCCGCGCTGGTCAAATCTCTTTATGGCAGTCCAGACTGATATAGGAAGCATCTATATCAAACTGTTATAAACGTATATTTTACGATGGCTATATGAGCGCTCATACTTTGTCCCAGTAAAGCAACCAATGCAAAGGGAGATATCTATGAGTGCTTTAACCACGCTGAACGCGCCGTTTCGCGCCGATATCGTCGGCAGCTTTCTTCGTCCACAGGCCGTAAAGGACGCCCGTGCCGCCTATGCTGCGGGCACACTCGACGCCGCCGGCCTTAAGGCCGTCGAGGATGAGGCCATTCGCGACCTGGTGGACAAGCAAAAGTCCGCTGGCCTGCAGGTGATTACCGATGGCGAGTTTCGCCGCAGTTACTGGCACCTCGACTTTATGTGGGGGCTCAACGGCATTGAACGCCGTACCTCGCGTACGGGCTATATGTTCCACGACGAGGAAACCACAGCCGACACCGCCGTGGTAACCGGCCCCATTAGCGGCGAGAACCATCCGTTCGTCGAGCACTTTAAATTTGTCAAGGCGCTCGAGGGGGAGGGCCAGGTCGCGCGGCAAACCATTCCGGCGCCGATCCAGACGTTCTCCGAAGTCACGCTCGACCGCTGCGACGGCCAGCAGGAGAGCCTGCGCGCTGTCTATAAGACCGATGAGGAACTTGCCGACGCCATCGCAGCCGCTTATCGCACGGTGATCGCCGACCTGTACGCAGCAGGCTGCCGCAACATCCAGTTTGATGACTGCACCTGGGGCATCTACTGCGACACCGATTTTGTCGCCAAAACCGGCATGAGCCCGGTCGACCTGCAAAAGGTAAGCGAGCTGGGCGTGGCGCTCAACAATGCCGCCATCGAGGGCAAGCCCGACGATCTGGTTATCAACACGCATGTATGCCGCGGCAACTACCACTCCACCTACGCTTTTGAGGGCGGCTACGACCCCATCGCGCCGTACCTGTTTGCGCATGAGGACGTTGACGCGTTCTATCTGGAGTTCGACACGCCCCGCGCCGGTGGTTTTGAGCCGCTCAAGTACGTTGCTCCCGGCAAGAAGGTCGTGCTGGGCTTGGTGACCACCAAGGCGGCAGAGCTCGAGAACGAGGATGTTATCGTCGAGCGCATCCGCGAGGCGGCAAAGTACGTGCCGCTCGAGAACCTGTACCTGTCACCCCAGTGTGGCTTTGCCAGCTGCGAGATTGGCAACAAGCTGACCGAGGACGAGCAATGGGCAAAGATCGCGCTGGTCAAGCGTATTGCCGAGCGCGTTTGGAAATAGCGGTAACGTTCGCAGGTGACGGCGCGTGCGAGACATGGCGTATCGCGTACAATGGTTCGGATCGTATCGTTCGGGCCGGTTATCCGATATGCCCGATCGCCCTTCCATTCGAAAGGACTTCCATGTCCCAATCCTCGACGCCCGCCGTCACCGATGCCATCTACGATGCATCGTCGCTCGGCCGCCCACGCATGTTCGTGTTGGGTTTGCAACGCTTGTTTGCTGTGTTCGGAGCATCGGTGCTCGTGCCCGTGCTCACCGGCCTTTCCGTTTCGACGACGCTTCTGTTCGCCGGCATCGGCACACTGCTGTTTCATTTTCTATCGCGCGGTAAGGTGCCCGCGTTCCTGGGCTCGTCGTTTGCCTTTATCGCGGGTTATGCCGCCATTGCACCCAACGGCGAGGCCGAGCTTTTGCCCTACGCTTGTCTGGGCGTTGCCTGCGCCGGCCTGCTCTATCCGGT
>CALBBA010000142.1 GCA_937926755.1 uncultured Collinsella sp. | reverse complement strand
CGTCGACACCAAGACCGACGCCAAGATCCGCGAGGGCCTGGCGAGCTATCTGCCCAACACGACCAAGCTCATCATCGCCCAGCGCATCAGCTCCGTGCAGGACGCAGACCGCATCATCGTCATGGAGGGTGGCCGTATCGCGCAGATCGGCAACCATGACGAGCTGCTCAAGACGAGCGAGATCTACCGCGAGACCTTTACCTCGCAAAACAAGATGTCTGCCGAGGGCGAAGGGGCCGTCGAGGCCGACACCGAGGCATCCGCAACACAAGCTCAGACCCAGGAAGGAGGCGAGGCACATGAGTAAGGCAACGACCGCCGAGCGCGCGCTCAACCGCAAGGGTGGCACCATGTCGCGCCTCATCAAGACGCTCTTTGGCTTCTACCCCGTGCTTTTGCCCCTCGTCGTCGTCGGCGTGGTGCTCTGCGCCATCATCAACTCCATCGGCGCGACCTTCCTTCAGAGCGCTCTGCAGATTATTAGCGAATCGTGGCAGTCGGGCGATTGGGAAGCCGCACAGCCCAAGATCGCACAGCTCGTGACCACCCTCGCCTGCATCTACGGCGTCGGCATCCTGTCTTCGCTCTTCTGGAACCGCGCCATGGCCATCGTCACGCAGGGCTCGCTCGAGAAGCTGCGCGAGAAGATGTTCAACCGCATGCAGGACCTGCCGATTCGCTACTTCGACACGCACCAGCGCGGCGACATCATGAGCCACTACACCAACGACATCGACACGCTGCGCCAGATGATCAGCCAGTCGCTGCCCAACCTGCTCATGACGACCATCGTCATCGTCACGGTGTTCTTTATCATGCTGTACTACAGCGTGTGGATGTGCCTGGTCATCATCGCCGGCGTCGCCTTTATGACCTTTATGACCAAGCTGCTCGGCTCCAACTCCGCGCGCTTCTTCATTGCGCAGCAGACCGAGCTCGGCGTGGTCGAGGGTCATATCGAGGAAGTCATGAACGGCCAGAAGGTCGTCAAGGCGTTCTGCCACGAGTCTGCCGCCGAGGCCGATTTTGACGAGCGCAACGAAAAGCTCTTCGAGGTCTCGCAGAAGGCCAACATGTACGCCAACATCCTCATGCCCATCCTTATGAACCTGGGCAACCTGCTCTACGTGCTGGTCGCACTGGCGGGCGGCATTTTCCTGGCGCTGGGCGTGCCCAACCTGAGCATCTCGGGTATGGCGCTGTCCATCGCCGTCGTGGTGCCGTTCCTCAACATGACCAAGCAGTTCTGCGGACAGATCGGCCAGATCTCGCAGCAGATCAACGCCGTGGTCATGGGCCTCGCCGGCGCCGACCGCATCTTTGAGCTCATCGACGAGAAGCCCGAGACCGACGAAGGCTACGTGACGCTCGTCAACGCACAGGTGAACCCCGAAACCTGGGAGCTCGAGGAGGCCGACCACCACACCGGCATGTGGGCATGGAAACATCCGCACCGCGCAACCGGCGAGATCGAGTACGTGCCGCTGCGCGGCGACCTGGTCATGGACAACGTGGACTTTGGCTACACGCCCGACCACGAGGTGCTGCACGGCGTGTCCGTGTTTGCCAAGCCGGGCCAGAAGGTCGCGTTTGTCGGCGCCACCGGTGCCGGCAAGACGACCATCACCAACCTCATCAACCGCTTCTATGACATCGCCGACGGCAAGATTCGCTACGACGGCATCAACGTCAACAAGATCCGCAAGGCCGATCTGCGCCGCTCGCTGGGCGTGGTACTGCAGGACGTGAACCTGTTCACCGGCACCGTGATGGATAACATCCGCTACGGCAACCTGGACGCCACCGACGAGGAGTGCATCGCGGCAGCCAAGCTCGCGGGCGCCGACGACTTTATCACCCGCCTGCCCGACGGCTACGACACCATGCTTACCGGCAACGGTGCCCAGCTGTCGCAAGGCCAGCGTCAGCTGATTTCGATCGCGCGCGCCGCCGTCGCCGATCCGCCGGCAATGATTCTGGACGAGGCCACGAGCTCCATCGACACCCGCACCGAGGCCATCGTGCAGGCTGGCATGGATAAGCTCATGGAGGGCCGCACGACGTTTGTCATCGCACACCGCCTGTCCACCGTGCGCAACTCCGACGCGATCATCTGCCTGGACCACGGCCGCATCATCGAGCGCGGCAACCACGACGAGCTGATCGCCAAGCGCGGCTACTACTATCAGCTCTACACCGGAGCGTTTGAGCTGGAATAGGACCGGTTACTGACGGAGGGCGCGATCAGCCCGTCATTTAAAACGGAATAAAAGTTTGCGAGGCCCTGGCCGTTTGGCCAGGGCCTCGTTTTGTGTGACAAAGGGACTGTTCCTTTGTCACATCAGAGGAGTTGGGCCATGGCGTTGACGAATTTTTGTACTTGGAGGGTTGGCTCGAGCGGGTAGTGCAGGTAGACCGGCACCTCGCGGCCGCATAGGAACGGCACGCCCATAAAGGCTGGATGTACGCCCGACCATGCGCCGCAGGTGA
>CALBBA010000141.1 GCA_937926755.1 uncultured Collinsella sp. | reverse complement strand
AGATTATCCACGCTCATCTCTGACTAGTCATTGGGGACGTTCTTAAACGACTAGTCAAACAAGAACGTCCCCAATGACTACTGCCGCATCCGGGGCAAGACAACGCCGCAGGTAGAGGACGGACAGCGAGCGACGTCCAGAGCGAACAAGTTGGCATGAAAAAGGCAAGGCATAGACCTTCTGGTCATGCCTTGCCTTTTGAATGACAAATTGTCGCTCTGGGCGGCGCGCAGCGTCGAGCCGTTACGCGGTTTGGAAAACCGCGTAACTACTCCCGGACTCCGTACTGCTCGTAGTAGGCGTCGATGGCGGCCTTGAGTTCGTCGTCGATAACGACCTTGCCGTCGATCTCGTGGTTGTAAAGGGTCTCGACGACCTCGGCCATAGAGACGATGCTCGCGACGGGGAAACCGTACTTGGCCTCGATCTCCTTCTGTGCGGTGGTCACGCCGCCCTTGCCGACCTCCATGCGGTTGAGGGACACGATCAGACCCTTGATCTCGACATCGGCAGCAGCCTTAACCTTGGGATAGGTCTCGTCGATGGACTTGCCGCTGGTGGTAACGTCCTCGACCATGACCACACGGTCGCCGTCCTTGGGCTCATAACCCAGCAGGTTGCCCTTATCGGCACCGTGGTCCTTGGCCTCCTTGCGGTCGCAGCAGTACTTGACCTCCTTGCCGTACAGCTCGTGGTAGGCAATCGCGGTCACGACGGCCAGGGGAATACCCTTGTAGGCAGGCCCGAACAGCACGTCAAAGTCGTCGCCAAAGTTATCGTGGATGGCCTGGGCGTAGTACTCGCCCAGCTTCTTGAGCTGATAGCCCGTCACGTAAGCGCCGGCGTTCATAAAGAACGGGGACTGACGGCCGCTCTTGAGCGTAAAGCTGCCGAACTTAAGAACGTCGGACTCGACCATAAACTTGATGAACTCTTGCTTGTAAGCCTCCATGCGGGCTCCTCTCGTAATCGCGTACGTGCTTCACAGTTTAGCGCAGGTAGGACGTCGATGCGGGCGCGCTTTGAAGCCATGGCGCTCTGTAAGGGCTTTGTCAGGGGCGATGATTTTCCGAACAATGGGGTTGACACGGCAAACCCCCTCGTCAAAAATACCGGCGGATTGAAACGGGTACGAGATACCCAAAGCGCGCTGCGCCCGGCCTTAAGGAGGTGTGCCATGGAAGGCAGCCATAGTCGAAAAACCTGCATGTCGCCCTCGGCACGCCGCGAGGATTCCGCGCACGCATAAGCGCCAACAGTCGATCACCAAAACCACCACAAAGGTGCCTGCCCCCCTTGTGGTGATTCGCGAGCATGACGTGAGCGACATCTAGGTTTTTTGCAATTCAATACGACACGTACGCTAACTCCCTTCAACAAGGAGGACCCTATGCTGATGCTCAAAACCGCCACGGTACTCGAAGCCATCTCCAAGCGCCGCCGCACGGCGCGCCCTGCCGCTCGCACCGGCCTTGCCAAGAACACCATTTTCGCCGCCACCCATAGTGCCGAGGACGCCCTCGTGCTGCTCGATGCCACGGCTGGCGGGCTCACGACCGAGCACGCCGCCGAGCGTCTGAGCGCCGCCGGCCCCAACACCATCGAGGCGCCGACCAAGACGCCCGCCCGCCGCATCGCCGACGCATTCATCGATCCCTTCGCCGGCATCCTCGCCGCGCTCGCGCTGGTCTCGCTCTACATCGACGTGCTCGCCGTGCCCGAGCCGCAGCGCGATCCCTCCACGGTCATCGTCATCGGCATCATGCTGCTGGTATCGGGCGGCATGAAGTTTATCCAGGAAGCCCGCAGCGGCAATGCGGCCGAGGCCCTCAAGGACCTAGTCTCCAACACCTGCTGCGCCCTGCGCAACGGCGAGCGCATCGAAATCCCCTTCGATGAGCTCGTCCCCGGCGATGTGATCCGCCTCTCTGCCGGCGATATGGTGCCGGCCGACGCCCGCATCATCACCGCGCGCGACCTGTTTGTGATCGAGTCCGCGCTCACCGGCGAGAGCGAGGCCGTCGAGAAGACCGCCACCACAACGATCGTCGAGGGCGCCGACAGCTCCGCACTGCCGCTCTCTGCCTGCAAGAACATCGTCTTTACCGGCACCTCCGTGCAAAACGGCACTGCCATGGCGCTTGTTGTGGACACCGGCTCGGACACCTACCTGGGCGGCATCGCCAAGATGCTCAACGGGCGCGGCGAGAAGAGCGCGTTTGACCGCGGCGTCTCGAGCGTCTCCATGTTGCTTGTACGCCTCATGCTCGTTATGGCGCCGGCCGTCTTTGCCATCAACGCCGCCACCAAGGGCAACGTCATCGATGCGCTGTTGTTCGCCACGAGCGTGGCCGTGGGCATCACGCCGCAGATGCTTCCCGTCATCGTGACCACGAACCTGTCGCAGGGCGCCAAGGACCTCGCCCGCCGCCAGGTTATCGTCAAGGAACTGCCGGCGATCCAAAACCTCGGCGCGATGGACGTCCTGTGCTGCGACAAGACCGGCACCCTCACCGAAGACCGCATCGTGCTCGAGCGCTACCTCAACACCGACGGCATCGAAGACGCACGCGTGCTGCGCCATGCGTTTTTGAACAGCTTCTTCCAGACCGGCCTCAAGAACCTTATCGACCTGGCCGTCATCGACCGCGCCGATGTGACGCCCTCGGCCGCAGCACCCGATTCCATGCTGGGCCAGAGCCTGCGCGACCGCTATACCAAGGTCGACGAGGTGCCCTTCGATTTCTCGCGCCGTCGCCTGAGCGTAGTTGTCGCCGACGCCCAGGGCAAAACCCAGATGGTCACCAAGGGAGCTGCCGAGGAAATGCTCGAGATCTGCTCCTTTGTCGAGGTCGATGGTGCCGCCCAGCCGCTCACCGAAGAAAAGCTTGCCCAGATTCGCAAGCAGGTGGCAGGACTCAATGCCGAGGGCCTGCGCGTGATCGCCGTGGCGCAGAAGACCAACCCGCGCACCGTGGGCGAGTTTGGCATCGCCGACGAGTGCGACATGGTGCTGATGGGCTTTTTGGCCTTCCTCGATCCGCCCAAAGCGAGCGCCGCGGGCGCCGTCGCCACCCTCGAGGCCAAGGGCGTGGCGGTAAAAGTCCTGACCGGCGACAACGACCGCGTCGCCGCCACCGTCTGCGAGCAGATTGGCATCGACGCAAGCAACGTTTTGCTGGGCTCCGAGATCGATGCGCTCGACGACGCCGAGCTGGCGGAGCGCGCCGAGCAGACCCATCTCTTTGCCAAGCTCTCGCCGCTGCAGAAGGCGCGCTTGGTGCGCGTCATGCGTGAACTGCTCGGCCATACCGTGGGCTTTATGGGCGACGGCATCAACGACGCCGCCGCCATGCGTGCGAGCGACTGCGGCATCTCGGTCGATTCGGCCGTCGACATCGCCAAAGAATCCGCCGACATCATCTTGCTCCAGAAGGACCTGGGCGTGATCGAGCGCGGCATCATCGAAGGCCGCCGCACTTACGGCAACCTGCTCAAGTACCTCAAGACCACGGTGAGCTCCAACTTTGGCAATGTGCTATCCGTGACCGTCGCGAGCCTGTTCCTGCCGTTTTTGCCCATGAGCGCCCTGCAGCTGGTGCTGCTGTCGCTGGTCTACGAGATCGTGTGCATCGCGCTGCCGTGGGACACCGTCGACGACGCCTGGACTGTCCGTCCGCGCGCCTGGGATGCCGCGTCCATTAAGGGCTTTATGCTCGAGTTGGGTCCCGTGAGCTCACTGTTTGATATCGCGACTTTCGCCGCGCTCTTCTTTGTGGTGTGCCCCGCCGCCGTGGGCGCGAGCTGGGCAGAGCTTGCCGCTGTAGGCGACGTCGCAGGCATGGCGGCCTTTACGGCGCTCTTCCAGAGCGGTTGGTTTGTCGAGTCCATGTGGTCGCAGACGCTCGTGGTCCACATGCTGCGCTCCCCGCACCTGCCGAGCCCGCGCGACCACGCCGCGCCCGCGCTGTGCGTGCTCACCGTACTGGGCCTGACGCTCGTCACTTGGCTGCCGGCAAGCCCCATCGCCGAGGCTCTGGGCCTCATGCCGCTGCCGGCGAGCTTCTTTACGCTGCTCATCGGCATCGTCGCCGCCTACATTGCGCTGACCCAGCTGGCCAAGCGCCACTACATCGCCCGTCACGGTGAGCTGCTGTAACAGACAGCCCGAGTCCACCACGGCAGCCGTTTCCACAACCCGTCCCCTCAGCAGTTGCGGTGAAATAGTTCCTGTTTTAAGACCCCCAAGCCTTATTCAGGAACTATTCCACCGCAACTTATTGAACCACCACAAAGGTGCCTGTCCCCTTTGTGGTGGTTTTGGAGCGTTACGAGGCGTTGGTCAGGCGACTCCAGAGCTCATCGATATCGATCTGGTCGCCGCCGCTCAAGTAGCCGGTTCGAATAAAAGCCTCATTGTAGATATAGATGTCATGAGCGCTATCGCCATCGTCTTCGGTGTCGTTGGCCATAATCACGTAGCGGTGGCCGTCAAGCGCCTTGACCAGCCAATACAGGGCATCATCGATCGTGCATTTCTCCTGCACCATCGCCGCATCGCCAATCGCGCCGATGAGCGCCCGCTCGCCCTTTGTATAGCCGCCCACCGAGAGCAGAATCGCGATGTTTTCGTCTCCGCCGCCCGGTTCAAGCTCCTCGTACTCGGACTCCGAAAGCGGTATCGCGCTGTTCGCAAGCTCGTCCACATCGTCCGAAACCTTGGAAAAGGTAAAAGCGAAAAATCCCGCGTCATCGACGGCGCCGTAGCCCACGTTCTCGCCTTGCCACTCATAATTTTGATGTTTGAGCAGGCGCACCAGATCGGCACCACCCAGGTTGATTGCGGCATAGACCGTCACGTTGGCATTGTCGTCCACGCAGGCGGCGTCCGCCGTGCTCGCCGCCTTGGCGCCGCCCGTTGTGCCCGAGCATCCAGCCAGCGCGCAAGCCGCCGCGCCCGCGCCCGCCACAAAGGCCGCACGGCTCATCGTCATCTCGTTCATCATGTTCGTCCCTCGCTATGCTATTGGCCGCATCGCACTTAGCCGAGCGCGCGTCCGGTCTTTTCCTGCCGAAATTCGTTAATCGTGGGAGCACCGCCGCCCTGGGTAAACGTACCGGTCTTGATGGCCTCCTCGGTAATGAGGTCCAGGCGGTAGTCGCCGTTTTCCATTGGGCTCACCATGGCAACGTGCCGCGCCATGTTGGAACCGTAGACGCACGCGATCCACGAGCCCGAGGTGATCTGCGCCCGGTCCTCAACCGGAACGGAAAAGCCCGCGATAACATCCTCGCAGCTCGAATAGCCCGCAAGCTGCAGCGTAAACATCACGGTACTCCCGGTGCCGCCCTTGTCGAGCTTTCCGATTTCATCCTCGCCGAGCCATTCGGTTGCGCCATCCTTGCTGATATTGCAGACGCTGAGCACGCGACCTGCCTCGTTCTCGTACATCTCGAGCGCATCTTGCCAGGTATAACCCTGTTGCGACGCAAACTCCTGCAACTGCCAGCCCTTAAGCTCGAGCAACGCTGCGATGCTGATGTTGCGGTGCGCATCCCAGCAGTCATCCGACAACGTATCGAACGCGTCCGCCGAGCCGCTGTCTGTGTCCGCACCGCCGCCCGCATCACCGGAATCACCCGATGACGAGCCCGCATCCATCTTGTCCTTTACCGGGCGATCGTCGTTAAAACCCGTCGTGTCCTGCGCCTGCTGTCCGCCGCATCCCGCAAGCGTCAGCAACGCCGTTCCCGCCGCCGCGACAAACGCCGTGCGCGAAATAACCGTCTCCCTCATCGTTGTTCCTTTCCCGTTTCTTATCACAGCGCCGAGCAACGCCTCGACACCGATCCTCCCGTAGCCCACTCACGCTATTGACGGGGCAGCTCCGTCCAGCCAAAACCGGGCTCAAAGCCATCGCGCGTGCCGATCACGTCGCCCGAGCCGTTCACCCAAGCTTGATCCGCCATCACCGAAACCTCGACATCGGTACCGTCGGGCCTGGTGTAATGGTTGACCCCGCGGATGGCATCGGAATACGACGCCGCGCCCGTTCCCACACCTGCGCTGGAGAAATTGGCCGCGCTGGCGGCCATATTCGCGGCGTGTTGACGATCGCTGCGCTCAAACCAAGCCTGCTGGTAGCTGTCGAACGCCGCCTGCTGCGAGGCATGCATCTGCTGCCAGGCTGCGAACTGCTGTTGCTGCTGGGCGATGTTCATCTGCGTGCGCTGACGCTGCTCGAGCACCATCTGCTGCTTTTGAGCGCACGCTTCGCGCGCAATCGACGGGTTGAGCCGCAGGGTCGATGCCATTGAGGCAAGCGCCGTGGAGGCCGCCTCGTCCAGACGGCCTTCTGGCGCAACCAGGCAGAAGCTGTCCCTGATACGCCACTGCAACAGGTCGGCCGCGCCCAGCTTAAACGGCGCCCCGTCTGGGCAATCGCCCTGATCCGGAGCCTGATCTTTCGCGGCGCGCTGACCCGCCGTCGCAGCCGCCTGGCGCTCGCGCAGGCGCTTACCCAGAACGCCACCGATCAGTCCGCTCGAAAGGCCCGCGCCCAGCAGCGCCTCGGCCCCGGCGGCAACGCCTTTACCCACAGAACCCGCGACTCCACCGATCGAGACTACATAGCCCTCGACCTTTGCCGCCACTGCAAGCTCGGTAGGCGCCGGGACGCCCGCGAGCCGATATCGACGCATGCGGCACTCATAGACCACATCGCTCGGTTCCATCGAAAAGCCCTGAATCGCAAAGTCGTTTGCAGCCTCGCGCTTTACGCGGGCACGCTCGTGCTCGATATCGACCGCCGCGCTCGACGGATAGGGTTGCTCGGCCACAACCTCCGCCCGTGCGCCCAATTGCGCCGCGCAGGCTTGAGCTAACTCGTCGCACGCCGCCTCCACGTGCACAAACGCCTTGCGCTCGGTTTGCGTGGGGATACGCTTGGCAACGGCGCCCGCGTCCACGTAGCAGAGCTCGGAGCGATACATGATGCGTTCGCCCGTCGGGCCCGCCGCCGTCACGCCAACTGAAATCGGGCAGTCGAAGCTACTGCTGCGCTCAAGATGCGCCTCTTCGATACGCCAACCCCGCGGCAGCGCCACTTGCGCGAGCGCTTGGCCGCCAGAGGCATCGCATGCGGTATGGAGCTCAAGGTCGCCGACGTGGGGAGCATCCGCTGCGGCCACGTCGCGGACCGGCGACGCGGCGTCGGCATCCTGCATCGGCACATCGACCGGCGCGTCCGCACTCGGCTCATAACCTTCGCCCGCGCCATCATCGGCAGCCGCCCCATTTGCGGGTTCCGCGACACCCGGGTCGTCCTCAACGCTTTCAAGCCGAACACCGCAGCCCGGGCAAAATCGCACCGGCACGCCGGCGACCCGCGGCAACTGCATCCCGCACGCCGGGCAGAATCTCAAATCACTCATCCCGTACACCCCTCATTTCATTGGCTGTTCTTGATGGCGGCAAGCTGTCGCCACAGTTCATCAGCACCGTCAAGGCGATATGCCGTCTTGTCGAGCACGATATTCCCGCCCTCGAACTCCACCGATTGCTCCGAGCCGTCTTCATTGACAAAGACGAGCGTGCGACCGGCATCGCTCATCCGCTCATCCACCGCACCTCCCACGGTGCAATCGTCGAGCGCGGCAAAAGTCGACGCGACCAGCTCGGCATCGTCGGTCTCATAGATCGTCCGCGCCTCGCCGTCCTCGATAAGCTTGACTGCCACCGGATCGGCAGCACAATCGTTCAGCAACGCTTGCGCGGCGTTCTTTCCCTGGTCGGCACGGGCACCAAAGCCGTATGCCCGCACAAGCGTCACCGCCGCAGCAAGGACCACCACGGCGATAAGCGCGCCCGCAATTTTATTAGACGAGCAACCACGAGACGCCATAGGCCCACCCCTTCCGTTCTGCTCCGCTCAACATCACATTCATATGCCTTTGAGCGCCAAAACGGCAGGTGACAAATGTCTCATATTCATATTTTTGCAGGTAAAACCACCACAAAGGTGCCTGTCCCCTTCGTGGTGGTTTTGGCTAGTCTTGGGGTGTCCAGGACCAGAAGAAATTGATGAGGGCCACGCGCGAGGCGGCACCGGTCTTTTTGTTGATCGAGGCGATATGGCGGTAGAGCGTAGAACGCGAAAGGAAGAGCGCTGCCGCAACGTCCTGCACGCTGTCGTCCGATACGACCAGCGCCTCCAGTACATCGCGCTCGCGCTTGGTAAGTCCAAAGGCGGCTACAAAACCGTCGAGTCGATCGTCAAACGAAAGCTCCGGTGTCTCCAGGGACACCGTGTCGACCTGATCGGGCGCACGGCTCACGCCAAGATCGTCGGTGGCAAACGCCAGCCCGCTGTGCGCAGCCTCGGCCTCGGCACCCTGTCCAAACTGCCCCAGCAGCGAGATCGCAATGCCGACAAATAGCACGAGTACGACACCTACCGCCATTAGCACGTTTTGGCTCGAGATGATCGCCACCGCCGGCGCCGTCACAAGCATTGAGCAAATATTGTTGATGGCGCGGCCCATGCACGGCCACAGATACGACCAGCGCGCATACATCGAAATCGCGGCGAACTTCGCGGTGAAGAACACCACGAAAAAGCCCGTGCCCAGGTAAAAGATAATCGTGGCAGCGAGCGCATTGCCACCGTTGCCATCGGTGATAAGCACGAAGAACGAGAGCGTGGACAGCATGGCGGCGCACGTCATGATGATATTCATATACGAGCGTCCGCGCAGGTCATACAGGGCGCCGGCAGCAAGCGCGCTCACAACCAGCAGCAAGCGCGGCCAGTCGCCCAGATCGATGGCGCCGGCGGCATGCGAGGTCGTAAGACCGGCGTTGAGAGCCGCGAATACGCCGGTAAGGCAGGCGGTCGCCACCGTCAAGCGCACTACGGCACCTTGGAAGGCCGCCTTTGCCTCGGGACTATCGCGCCACTTGGCGCCATGCTCCGATGCGTCGACCGATAGCTCGGCAATCTCGAACTTGAACTCCGGCGCAGACTCATCGCGCAATTTAGCTCGGCGGGTACCGTGAAGCAGCCCAACCAGCGCAATCGCACCGGCGATAAGGACAAACTGTTGAGGAATGCCCGCAGGCATCACCATATGGTTGAGCACCTGTACCAAAATGCCCGCAGCATAAGAAACCGCCACGGCACGTGCCAGACAAGGCGTCTGCGCAAAACGCCGCGCCAGATTGGCATGGGCGGTCGATCCGCAGTAGCCCAAGGCGCAGCACGCCACCAGACCGCCCGCAATCACAACCTGAAACTGCGCCGCCATAATCAGCAGCAGCAATGCCGACACCAGCAGCACGCCCGTCATATCGCTCGTTGCATCGATTGCCTGGGGACGGCGATAGTACAGGAGAGGACGCACAAAATAGCCAATCACGCTCGCGCCGACGACGATGCTTTCGTAGATAACAACCTCGTTCGCTGGCACAAACTCGGCCACGCGTACGTCAAAGAAGTACTCGCCGGCCAAAAACGTGAAAAAGAAAAGCGCCAGGCACAGAATCTCCCGTATGCCCCGGCGCAAATATGCGGTTGTGTCTCCCAGGTCCCTCATGGTAACCCCCACCCGCTTAGATGTCCGGAAAACCATTTTAATGGAGAACGGGTCTTAGTATCCACGCAATGCCCGAACTGTTACGCATCCGGCGCAAATGCCCCAACAGCAGCTGCGGTGAAATAGTTCCTGTTTGGCCGGCCGGGGCTGTCATTTAGGAACTATTCCACCGCAACTTATAAAGGGGACTGGGTTGTTGGTGTCGGAGAAAGGAGGGTTAAAAGCGATCCGGGCCGAAGGGTGAAGCTCGGGATTGGAGCTCGGGCGTTAGTGCTCGGGCGTCAGGATCACCAGGGCGTCGTGCTCAAAGGAATGCTGAGCCACGCGCACGGTGCCGTCGCCATTGTCGCGAACGGGCAGCTTGGCGATACGCTTGGCCTCCATGTCGAGGGCCGTCGCCGACCAGCCGCGCGCACTATCGAGCTTAAACGTAAGTGCCGTGGTGCGCGGCAGATAGGTGACGACACGCTCGCCAATACGCGCCACACGGATGGACTCGCGCGCGTCATCGAGCAGCTCCTGTGCCGGGATAACGGCGAGAGCGTCGTCGCTAGCCGTGGCACCCAGGCCGGCAAGCACGTGCTCGATGGCGGCAAAATCCCACACGCCCGCAAACTGCAGACACTCCTGCCAGCGGAATGGCATGTCAAAGCCCTCGCCCAGGACCGAGCCCTGACTGCGAGACGTCTGCCAGTTCCACACGCCGTGGGCGCCGTAGGTCACGCCCGCGCTGGCGCCGGCAAGGATCGAAGACCACACGCTCGCGCGACAGTCCTGCGCGGTAAAACGCCAGTACACGTTGCGCGACGCACCCATCTGCTCGTAGCAGGGCTCGGAGTTGACCATCGGCTTTTTGGGATAGTTGGCGATAAAGTCCTGCGGCAGGTGCCAGGCCTCGGGCTGGCCTTCGTAGTTGTGGCCGGGCTGGAACATATAGAAGTCCAGGCGGTTCAAATAATGCCCGGGGAACCTTCCGTTACCCCGATTGATATGCATGGTGCGCAGGGCCTCGGGCGCGCGTTTGACGACTTCGTCGAGGGCGTCCTCGTAGTAGGCAATCGCCTCATCGCTGGTAAAGTCGGTATCGCCCGCCACCACGTAGACGGGGTCGAACTCGCCCAAGTTCTCGACCACGCGGGCAACGTGGGCGCGAACCTCCTCGCGCGGCATAACCTCGGCGCCGCAACGCTCGGCAATCTTGGCACCCCAGGTGCCGGGCACGTAGTTGCACCACATGAGCACGAGCGCCGGGCGAATGCCGTGCTCGACGGCAGCGCGGCACATGGCGGCAGCGCGGTCCCAGTACGCCTGGTTGGGACGGGACCAATCAAAACGCACGCCATCCTCGCTGGCATAGGGCCAAATACCCAGATCGGGGCAGCAGCGATCCCACTGCGGCAGCGTGTTAATCTGCAGCACGTTCATGCCCTGCTCGGCGCGGCGGGTCAGATAGTAGTCCCAGTCGGCCTCGGGGATGCTGGTAAACGCACTCCAGCACGTATCGGCAAACCAAAAGAATGGTTTGCCGTCGCATAAAAAGCCATCCTGGCGACCGTTAACGGTCAGTTTTCCCAAGCTCATCTGCATGTCCTTTCGCTCGATAAAGGAATTGCGAACCGGCAGAAGCTTTCGCGGTAACCCCTGATGCGAAAGCCCCCGCCGTTTAACAAACCCCTGCGAGCGGACACCACTTGCCCACTCCAGTCTACCTTGCAAGAAGGGCCCCGCCGGGCTTGCGCCTGACGGGGCCCTGTCGTGTAGGTAAGGTCGTATGCGACCGAATGGCTTGGCCTTAGGCCTCCATCTCGGCGAGCTCCTCCTTGGAGAAGCCGGCGACGAAGACGACGGCAGCGGCGATGACAAAGGAGATTGCCATACCGACGATAGCCCAGACGGTGTTCATCTGGCCACCCTGCAGGTAGTTGGTGAAGACCAGGAAGTTGGAGGCACCACCGGCGAGGTAGTAGGTAACACCCATGAGGCCGGAGAACACGGCGCCGATGGCACCGCCGATGAACATACCGAACATGGTGCGACGGAAGCGCATGAGGATACCGAAGAGCGCGGGCTCGGTGACGCCGCCGGCGATGGCGGAGATGACGTAGCCCAGGGCGAGACCCTTCTCGTCGGGGTTCTTCATCTTGAGGAAGGCACCGAAGGCGCAGCCCCAGACAGCGGCCATAGCGCAGTTGGTGGAAACGAAGACGAAGGGATCGTAGCCGGCAGCGATGATCTGAACCTGAGCGAGCAGGATGACGGGCATGTGCATGCCGCAGACCACGAAGAGCTGCCAGAAGGCGCCGAGGACGGCCATGACGATCAGGATACCGACGCCACCCATGTCAGCGAGACCGAAGAGGGCGTTAGCGATGAGGCTGCCGATCTCGTTGCCGAGCGGGGCGAGGACGATGAAGGCGATGGGGATGGTAGCGATCATGGTGCAGAACGGCGTGAAGACCGTGGAGAGCACGTCGGGCATGACCTTCTTAAAGAACTTCTCGACGAAGTAGAGGACAGGCACCGAAAGGATAATCGGCAGGACGGACTGCTGATAGTTGGCAGCGGCGATCTGAATGCCGTAGACGGAGATGATTCCGCCGCCATCCTGGGTCGCGACACTCACGACGGACGGGGCCATGAGGGCGCCGCCGAGGAGCATGCCCAGAACCGGGGAGGCGCCGAGCTTCTTAGCGGCGGCATAGCCCAGGTAGATGGGGATAAAGGTGAACGTGGCCTCGTACAGGGTGGTGTAGAGGAACGTGTAGGTCGGATCGGTGTCAGAGAGAACGCCGAGCATGGTGGGACCGAGGACCGCAGCGATGGTGCGGAACAGACCGCCGGCCATGAGCAGCGGGATCAGCTGGGTCATGGAGCCCGACAGATAGTCGAGGATGATGTTCGGCAGGTTCTTGAGCTCGAACTTCTCCTTGGGAGCGTCGAGGTTCTCGTCGACCGCGGCACCCTGCTTGACGCCGGACATGGCGACGAACTCGGCGAGCACCTTGGGCACGTTCTGGCCGATGATGACCTGGAGCTGGCTGCCGGCGAACTGGCAACCCAGAACACCCTTGACCTTCTTGATCTTCTCCACGTCGGCCTTGTTGTTGTCCTTGAGCGTCAGACGCAGGCGCGTCATGCAGTTGGTGGCGACGGTGACGTTTTCCGCACCGCCCACGAGCTCGAGGACATCGGTGGCAATCTGCTTGTTATCTACTGCCATGGGACCCCTCCCCATATCATCGTGTGCCTACTCGTTTGGGCGTAGGCACGCCTTTGGCTCGGCGACTATAACCCCTTACGGTTGCCAAACCCTTGGATACGCTGTCGTAAACAATGTGTTTACTGAACGTTTACGGGCTTTAGTTTACACGGAGACCCTAATTTGTGGCAATTTTGCCGTCTACAGTCCGGTGAACGGTAGGAAATCGGGGGTGAACGTAATTGAATGGCAGGGGATTGCCTATTTGTCGCTTTATCGCTATATGGCTATTTACGTGGTCTTTTACTTTGATTGACGCCTCTGCACTATGTTTACTCATCAACAAAAGCCCTGATAGATAGTGTTAAACGATTGTTTAGTAATTTGTTGAGTGTTCATTTTGACCGTTTACCGAGTTCATCTGCCTGTTCTGTAGCTCTGCATTAAACTAAACATGTTTAAGTTGTATTGCCGCTGATGTTTACCACTCGCGGCACAGAGGAGGCAGCTCATGGAACTCAAATCGTGCACCTACGCAACCGTCACCACGCTGGGAGACTTTGGCCCCTGGATCAGCAAAGTCGTGCTCGACCTGCCGTGCACCGTTCGCGCCAACGATATCGATGCGCGCACCTTCCATATATATGTAGAGCGCCATGAACGCACGGGCGAGATCCTGATGCGCAAAGAGCGCGGCGCCGACCACGCCGCACCTTCCGTAGGCTATGTCGACGTCCTCGCCGCCTATCCGTGCGATGAGTGCGGACGCAAGCTCGCCTTTGGCACCCATGTGGCGCTCGAGATCGCCGAGCAGCGCCTGACCAAGAAGATCGAGGGCAGCGTGATGGGCTCGCGCTTGCTCGACGACCAGCTGCGCATCACGCAGCTCGCGGCCCTTCCCGGCAATGACGGTGACGATCCAACCTGCGGCCTGGTCTTTGACACCTGCCGCGGCGACATCTGTCCCGCGCTCAAGGGCTGGAGCAATGCCACGCAAAAGACCGCCGTCAACGGCATCGCGCTCGAGTACGGCTTCTTTGAGCCCAGCTTTAAGGCCGAGGACTCCGCCTGCTTCAACCCCTTCGCGCCCGAAACGACAGTCGTGCCCCAGAAGGCCCCGCTCGTGGTGTACCTGCACGGCGCTGGCGAGGGCAAGGGCGCTACGCAAGGCGAGGGCGCCACGCGCGCTTATATCGGCAACCGCGTGACGGCCATCAGCCAGGCGCAGATTCAGCGCTACTTTGGCGGCTTTGCCTGGGTGCTCGTGCCGCAGTCGCCCACGTTTTGGATGGACAACGGCGTCGAGCAGCTCGGCCACTCCAACCAGAGCATCTACTCCCCCGTGCTCAAGGCACTCATCGACGAGTTTGTCGCTGAGCACGCCGACCGCATCGACACCGACCGCATCGTGGTCGCCGGCCTTTCCAACGGCGGCTTTATGACGCTGCGCCTGTGCGCCGACTACCCCGATTTCTTCGCCGCGGGCCTTCCCTGCTGCGCGCCGTGGTACAACGCCACGGACGAGGACGTCGCCGCCCTTGCCAAGACGCCGCTGTGGTTTACGCACTCCAAGGGCGACGAGCTCGTGATCCCGCAGGAGACCGTGCTGCCGCTCACGGCTCGCCTGCGCGCTGTCGGCGCCAACGTGCACCTCACGTACTTTAGCCATGTCGAGGACCTGACCGGGCGCTACCGCGAGGCCGACGGCTCGCCCAAGAAGACGTTCAACCATGGCGTGTGGATCCACCAATTCAACGACCTGTGTTATCAAGACTTCGACGGGGGCAACGTACTCATCGACGGCGAGCCGGTGGGCTGTTGGGAGTGGTCGGCCAGGGTCAAACGTTAATCCATCCCGACGCGGGGACCGGGGCTTAGTTTTGCAAACGTCCTCGGGCATGCATGGGTCGGCGCTTTGCGCTTCGCGCTGCGCCGGCCCATGCCCCCTGCGGAATGTTTGCAAAACTAAGCCCCGGTCCCCGCTGCGCTGCCATTGTCGTTTGCCCTGGCCGGGCGCTTCCGGCGGGCCGCCGGGTCGCGGGCGATGGGGGCGTGGGTCCCGTCTTGCCTTGCGCGTAACTGGCTGAAATTATTTTGGTTGGAGCTTTGCTTATGTCTCAGAATTTGACTCGGGCGATTGTTACTACCGATATGGAAGTCGACGATATGAACTCGCTTGTTCATTTGGCTCTGTATCTTAATCTGCTTGATGTTGAGGCTGTGGTGTATACGGCTTCGCAGTATCACTTTCTTGGGGATGGGGTTCATACGCTCGGTGAGGTGAATCCGCATTGGCGGACTAAGGGGCGTCGCTCTTATACCTGGGATGTTGTGCCTCATGAGCCCGATCCACTGGCCGGCGAGCTTCGTGAGTATCGTCCGTTTCCCGAGCATTGGATTGAGAGTCTCTGGAGCAATGAATATGCCCAGGCCTGGCCGCAGTTGCAGGCGAATGCGGACGCTGCCGACGAGCCGCCGTTTCCCACGCCCGCGCAGATGATCGAGCGTACGTTTGTGGGAAATGTTGCTTTTGAGGGTGACGTGACTGAGGAGACTGAAGGGTCGCGCGTCATCGCCGACGCCATCATGGATGACGACCCTCGCACGCTGTGGCTGCTCAGCTGGGGCGGCATGAACACCATCGTCCGCGCCCTCATGAGCATTGCCGAGCGTTATCGCGCCACGCCCGAATGGCCTGCCGTGCAGCAGCGGGTCTATCAGAAGGTGCGCGTGATGGGCGTCGCGGACGGCGTAGGGCAGGACAACTCATGGCTCGACCATGGGCGTGAGCTCTTTCCCGAGCTCGTCTTTTGGCGTGTGCCCTATGTGTATGGCAACTATTTCGACGCCAAAACGGCTCAACCCGATACGCTACCGCTGTTTAAGGCTCCTTGGCCTGAGCAGAATCTCACGCAGGGCAACGGCCCCCTTATGGCACGCCATATGCTCTATGGCGACGGTAAGGTCTACGAAAACGAGCCCGAGCGCTTTCAGTTTGGCAAGCATGCCCGTCTGGATTGGGGTCTAGAAGGCATGCCCGCGGTGCAGTTTGAGCGCGGCGATTTTATGGCCGAAGGCGACAGCATGACCTATATTCCGTTGCTGCCGTTTGGCCTGCGCGGTATCGATGACCGCGGCTTCGACACGCTGCTCGGCCGCATGTTCTTGGACGGGCATCCCGATTCGGACGCGCCCGCCGGCCTTGCCGCCTTGAGTTCACCCGCGAGCAGCAACCTCAATCCCTACCTGCGAGCGTATCAGGAGGACTTTGCCGCCCGCGCACAATGGTGCGCCCATGATCCGGCCACCTGCTCACATCCGGCACATATTGTCGAGGTTACGACCGACCGCAGTGCTACAGCCGGTGAGCGTGTCGCCCTTTCAGCGACCATCGTCGACCCCGACGGCAGGGGCTTCGATGCGCATTGGGATGTCGCCGTGGACCCGTCGAGCTATGCAGGCGTCCAGGATCTGTCGCTGTGGCATGAATGCGCGATGGACGCCGCTTTCATCGTGCCCGCCGACGCACGACCCGGCGACCGCTTCGTGCTCACCCTCACCGTCCAGACGCGCGCCGAGCGCCCCTGCACCCGCTACGCCCAGGTCGCCGTGACCGTGGCATAGCAAGGACGGCGTCCACATTCGACAGCCGCCACATTCGGCAAGGAGTGTCCCCAACTGCCACCCATTTAAGTACGTCCCCAAGTGCCAACTCAGACAGTAGATGTTTAATCTGTTTCGTTAACTGAAATGCGTAAATCTGGTTAATCAAAAAAGCAAAATTTGGTTAAATGAAAACGGTAAATTTAGTTAAACGCGCTGGTAATCAATGGTTATAATTATGCCAAAGAAGTACTACACTAGAATTATCGAAAATGAGCTCGACCAGCTGCTGAGCATATTCGGTGCCGTTCTCATCGAAGGACCGAAATGGTGCGGGAAGACGACCACAGCCGAGACCCGTGCGGCGTCCCGGCTCCTTCTCATGGACCCGTCCCGCAACTTCGAGAATCGCTTACGCGCCGAGACTGACCCAGCTCTTGCCGTTTCCGGCGAGGTGCCACGGCTAATTGACGAGTGGCAGGAGGTTCCGAAACTTTGGGACGCGGCACGGTTTGAATGTGACAACCGTGGCGGTGAGCCTGGCCAGTTCATATTTACGGGGTCGGCAACACCGCGAGACGACAAACGTCCGATGCACAGTGGCGCTGGAAGGTTCGCCAAACTGCGCATGGATACCATGACGCTTTTCGAACTTGGTAAATCCAGCGGTGCAGTTAAGCTATCGGGCATTATTTCTGGCAAAAAGTTCAATGGCGCTTTTGGGTCGCTGGATTCTGCCTCGATTGCCGAGTGCGTTGTTCGTGGTGGATGGCCTGCGGCGGTCGGACACGATGCGCGGGCTGCGTCCGCGATGGCCAAACGATACATCGACATAGTTGCCGAAGAAGATTTGTCCCGTGTCGACGGCTCTCGCCGCGACCCTGAAAAGGTCAAAGCTGTCATTGAATCGCTTGCGCGCAATGAATCCACTTTGGCGACACTCAAAACGCTCGTAGCCGATCTTGGTGGAGAGGTGTCGAGACAAACGGCGTCATCATACATATCTCTTCTCGCTCGGGTTAATTTCGTTCGCGATATTCCCGCATGGAGCCCTGCAATGAGATCTCCAGTGCACCTAAGAGAATCGAAGAAGCATCATCTCGCTGACCCGTCACTAGCGGCCGCGGCGCTCGGGGCGACTCCGGAGACATTACTGCTGGACTTCAAGACGCTTGGACTGCTTTTTGAATCGTTGGCCCTTCATGATTTGTGGGTTTATGCGCAAGCAAATGGAATGGGTCTCTATCACTATCACGATTCTCGCGATCTAGAGGTCGATGCAGTCATTGCGGCTCCCGGTGGAACGTGGATTCCGATCGAAGTTAAACTCAGCTCTGCTCAAATCGAAGAGGCGTCTGACAGTCTCGTTGCTGTCGAGAAGCGTATGGTCGCTGCCGGAAACAACCCGCCAGTTTCGAAAGTCGCAATCATTGGATTTGGCTCACAAGCCTATGTCACTGACCGCGGCGTCCAAGTTGTTCCGCTGGATGTTCTCGCGCCGTAGTGCAATTGCAAGTTTTAACTTCTTTTGCTTTCTTTCACTTCTTTTAACGAAACACCCGGCGGGCATTAACTGCTCGCCGGGTGTCTTGGTTAGGACGTTATAAAGCAGGACTTCCGAAACACGGCGGTCAGGTCCGCCTCCTAAGGGCCTGAGGTGCTCGAGATTGGGAGCGACAAGCCCGACGAAGCGTACTTTAGGTACGCGAGGAGGGTTGGAGCCCCAAGGTTGAGTGCCTCAGCGCCCTTAGGCCAGGTCTTCGCCGTTGGTGGCGATGACCTTCTTGTACCAGTCAAAGCTCTTCTTTTTGGAACGCTTGAGAGTGCCGTTGCCCGCATCATCGCGGTCGACATAGATAAAGCCGTAGCGCTTGGACATCTCGCCCGTGCCGGCAGACACCAGGTCGATCGGGCCCCAGGTGGTGTAGCCCAGCAGGTCAACGCCGTCCTCGGTCACCGCATCGCGCATCGCGGCGATATGTTGACGCAGGTAGTCGATACGGTAGTCGTCGTTGATGGAGCCATCCTCCTCGACAACATCCTTGGCGCCCAGGCCGTTCTCGACCACAAACAGCGGCTTCTGATAGCGGTCGTACAGGTCATTGAGGGTAATGCGGAAGCCCAGCGGATCGATGGCCCAGCCCCATTGGCTCTCCTGCAGGTAGGGGTTCTTGGCACCGGCGAAGGCGTTGCCCTGGGTGCGCTCGACATCGGGGTTATCGGCACCGGCGGAGCAACGGGGGCTGTAATAGCTAAAGCTGATGAAGTCGACGGTGTTGGCGGCCAGGATCTCGCGGTCCTCGTCCGTCATGCCCACATTGATGCCCAGACGCTCGAGCTTCTTGACGGCATAGGCCGGGTAGTAGCCGCGGCTCTGGACGTCGACGAAGAAATAGTTGCTCTGGTTGTCAATCTGCGCCTGGCGTACATCGCCCGGACGGCAGCTGTAGGGGTAGTAGCTACCTGCGGCAAGCATGCAACCGATCTTGACCTCAGGGTCGATCTCGTGAGCGATCTTGGTTGCCCAAGCGCTGGCGACGAGCTCGTTGTGGGCGGCCAGGTACTCGACGGCCTCCTTGTTCTCGCCCTCCTCAAAGACCAAACCGGCACCCATAAACGGCAGGTGCAAGATCATATTGATCTCGTTGAAGGTGAGCCAGTACTTCACCAGGCCCTTGTAGCGGGTGAAGATCGTGGTCGCGAGGTTCTTGTAGAAGTCGATGAGCTTGCGGTTGCGCCAGCCGCCGTACTCCTTGATGAGATGGATCGGGCAGTCGAAGTGCGTGATGGTCACGAGCGGCTCGATGCCGTGCGCCTGGCACTCGCGGAACACGTCCTCGTAGAAGGCCAGGCCGGCCTCGTTGGGCTCGGTCTCGTCACCGTTGGGGAAGATGCGGGTCCACGCCAGGCTCATGCGGAAGGTCTTAAAGCCCATCTCGGCGAAGAGGGCGATGTCCTCCTTGTAATGGTGGTAGAAATCGATGCCGGTCTGCGCGGGGTAGTAATAGCCGTCCTCGAAGTCGAGCATCTTGCGCTGGCCGGAGACCACCGCATAGCGCTCGGGGCCGTGCGGGGCCACGTCCACGTTGGCCAGGCCGCGGCCATCCACGTTGTAGGCGCCCTCGCACTGGTTGGCAGCCGTTGCGCCGCCCCACAGGAAGTCTTTACGGAAAGCCATACATCGATCCTTTCACACGCTGTTTGTCGTAGCTTCAGTATCCCCGCAAACAGCGCGCCGCTCAACGGCAGCAACGCAGGTCGACACTTCTTTTCGCGCACGGGCGTCCGGCAGTCGCCCCCGTCTGACACTTTTTGATACCTGCCCGCCCAAACCGCCAGCCACCACAAAGGGGACAGGCACCTTTGCGGCGGATTGGGCACGGTTTGTCTCGATCTGTAACAGTTAGGCAGCCAAAACCGGGCCTGGTGTTACAGGTCGAGATTTTCGGGCGGGCCCCTGCGGTTTGTCTAAATCTGTAACAGGTAGAGACGATTTAGCCCGCTAGATGTTACAGATCGAGACAGAAGATTCTAGTCGCAGGTGATGTCGAGGTTTTGCCGGTGAAGCCTACGTGACCGCCTTCGCTCAACAACTCATTTGACTGAATAGGAAAGAAAGGAAAAAATAGGAAAAAAAGGAAAGGAGACTTATGACCGAACCCATCTTCTCCCCCTCATTTGGAAATCGCCCCTCTTATCTAGTCGGGCGCGAAACGGTAATTTCGACATTCATATCCGGCCTTGAGCAGGAGCCGGGCAATCGCGACCGAGCCACGCTCATGCTTGGTCAGCGAGGCAGCGGCAAGACAGTTCTTCTGTGGGAACTTGCCGATCGCGCACGCAAGCTCGGCTTCGTTGTCGCCACGCCTACCGTGGCCTCCGAGGATATGCTCGAGCGTATTGTTGAAAAAATCCAAGAGGCAGGCGAGCCTTACGTCAACAAACGCTGTCTTCCCAAATTCACGGGTGGCAGCCTGAGTGTTTTTGGGTTCTCGGCAGGCCTCGAGTTCACACGAGACGTGCAGGAGACCAAGAGCTTTCAGTTCAAGCTCACACAGCTGGCGCGCAAACTGACCGAGCAGGGACACGGCATCCTCATCCTCATCGACGAGCTCCAGGCAAATTCGCCTGAGATTAGACAGCTCGTCACCGCCTATCAAGAACTGGTCGGCGAACGACTCAACGTCGCACTCGTCATGGCGGGGCCTCCCGGGGCCCCCGGCCCCCCACCCCAACAGCCGTGGAAAATGGCCTCTG
>CALBBA010000140.1 GCA_937926755.1 uncultured Collinsella sp. | reverse complement strand
GCAGCCCATCATCCTGTTTGACGAGCCGACCTCCGCGCTCGACCCCGAGATGGTCCAGGAGGTTCTAGACGTTATGATTGAGCTCGCGCAGGAGGACATCACCATGATCTGCGTGACGCACGAGATGGGCTTCGCGCGCCAGGTGGCCGATCGCGTCATCTTCATGGAGGACGGCCGCATCCTGGAGGAGGGCACGCCCGAGCACTTCTTCGATAATCCCGAAAACCCGCGCTGCCGCGAGTTCCTGTCCAAGATTCTGCACTAGGCGCGGTGATGGACATGACGGATATGACGAGGGCGGCCGTATCGCGCCGTCACTTTCTGCAGCTGGCTGGTGCCGGCATGCTTGCGCTGACGGAGACCGCGCTTACCGGTTGCGGCAACTCCGCCAGCGGCGAGGGCTCCGACAAGGGGTCCAAGCTTGCGGCCATCAAGTCGCGTGGCCATCTGAATGCCGGCGTTAAGAAGGACGTTCCCGGCTATGGCTATTACGACACCGCCAAGGGTCGCTTTGAGGGCATGGAAGTCGATTTGTGCTACCAGATCGCCGCTGCCGTTTTTGGTGTGGGCTACAAGGAGGCCCGTGTCCAGGAGCTCGTCGAGTTTACCGACGTAACGCCCAAGACGCGCGGCCCGCTGATCGATAACGGCCAACTCGACGTGGTCGCGGCGACCTACACCATCACCGACGAGCGCAAGAAGAGCTGGGATTTCTCGACGCCGTATCGCACCGACTACGTGGGACTCATGGTCAAGAAGCGTTCGGGCTTTACCTCGATTGAGGATCTGGATGGCAAGGTCATTGGTGTGAGCCAGGGTGCCACCACGCAGGGCCTGATCGAGCAAATGATCAAGGACAACGGTTTTAACTGCAAGCCCGAGTTTAGGGCCTTTAGCGGTTATCCCATCATCAAGAGTTCGCTCGACGCCGGCAATATCGACGTCTTTGCCATGGACCGCTCCACGCTGGCCGGTTACATGAACGAGACCGTTGAGCTGTTGCAGCCCGAGGTCAAGTTTGGCGAGCAGGGCTACGGCGTGGCGACCAAGAAGGGCTGCGACCTTTCGGCCGTGGTCGATCAGGTGATTTGCGATCGTCTGGCCGACGGCTGGCTCGACCAAGAGGTCAAGACCTGGGGTCTTGTATAGGCGCATCGTCCAAGGAAGGAATCAAATGCTCGAAGGATTATTTGACGCCGACCGTTGGTCGACGACATTTCAAAACATGGGGCCCTTCTGGGAGGGCTTTGGTGTGACGCTGCAGGTGGTCGTTGCCGGTCTGCTGCTGTCGCTGGTGCTGGGCACGCTGCTGGGCGTGTTCTCTACCACTCGCTCGCGCGTGCTGCGCGCCATTAGTCGCGTGTACGTGGAGTTTTACCAGAACACCCCGTTGCCCGTGCAGGTGCTCTTTATGTACATGGCCGGTCCGCAGTTTTTGCAGGCCATAACCGGTGCCGACCAGCCGGTGCGCATTGCGCCGTTCGTGCTGGGCTTCTTGGGTGTGGGCCTGTATCACGCGGCCTACATTTCGGAGGTCATCCGCACCGGTATCGAGGCGGTTCCGCGCGGTCAGATGGAGGCGGCCCAGAGCCAGGGCTTCACCCGTGCGCAGGCGTACTGGTACATCGTGCTGCCCCAGACGTTCAAGATCATTCTGCCGCCGCTGTGTAACCAGGCGCTCAACTTGGTCAAGAACACGTCGGTGCTGGCGCTTGTGGCCGGCGGCGACCTTATGTACCGTTCCGACAACTTTGTGAGTCTGTACGGTTACCTGCAGGGATACATCGTCTGCTGCCTTATGTACTTCATCATCTGCTTCCCGCTCGCCATGCTGGTGCAGTGGCTCGAGCGCCGCTCCAAGGAGCGTCCGCGCGGCGTGAGCCTGGCCGAGCTGGGGCTCGACAACGTAGAGGAGGCCTAGCGCATGGAAATCTTCAACGCGACCAACCTGCTCTACATTTGGGGCGGCTTTGTTAAGACCATCGAGATCTCGGCGCTGTCGATCTTTTTCTCGCTCATCTTTGGCACGGTGCTGGCGCTCGTTAAAAGCTATGCGCCCCGCCCATTCCGTATTTTGGTGAGCGCCTATATCGAGTTGTTCCGTTGCACGCCGAACCTGCTGTGGATTCTGTTTATCTACTTTACGGTGCAGGGTTTGGACATTGTGATTTCGACCATCGCCTTTACGCTGTTTACTAGCGCTGTTATGGCCGAGATTGTGCGCGGCGGCCTCAACTCGATTCCGCGCGGCCAGTTTGAGGCAGCGCAGAGCCAGGGCTTCGGTTTCTTTGCCACCATGCGCTATATCATTCTGCCTCAGACGTTTAAGACGATCATTCCGGCGCTGTTTAGCCAGTGCACGACCGTCATTAAGGACAGCTCGTATCTTTCGGGCATTAACGTGGCCGAGCTCATGTACACGGCAAACGTCGTGATGGCCCATGCGATCGACCTGTCGCAGGTGCTTATGCTCTACGGCCTGGTGTTTGCGATGTACTTTGTGCTCAACTTTGGTATCTCGCTGCTGGTCCGAGCGTATCAACGTCGTATCGTAGCCGCATAGTCCTGCTTCCCCAAGCACGGCACCTTGCCCCTCAATCGTCACTTGCGTACATTTAGTACGCGGCGCTCCTCTTTCGGGGCAATCTGCCGCACTTGGGAAACCAGGACGGTCGTAAGTGACAAAATGGGAATCAGGAATCGCCTATTTTTCATTTGTTAGAAAGGAATCGCGATGAGCGATCTGGAGAATAAGAAGAATCTTGTGGTCATTACCATCGCGCGCGACTTTGGCGCCGAGGGCCACGAGATTGGTCGCATGCTTGCCGACGAGTTGGGGATTCCGCTGTACGATAACGAGCTGCTGGTGCGCGCGTCGCTGCGCGCGGGCGAGTCGCTCGACAAGATGGCTGCCTACGACGAGCGCCTGGCCGTGGAGAATATGGCGTTTCTGCCCGACCGCTACGATGCACGTTCGTACTCGGACAAGTTGTTCCAAAAGATGAGCCAGGTGATTTTGGATCTGGGCGAGACCGAGAGCTGCATTATCGAAGGCCGTCTGTCCGATTACCTGCTGCGTAACAATCCCAACCACATTGCCGTGTTGGTGACCGCACCCTTTGAGGACCGCGTCGAGATCGTGCGCAAGAAGCGCGGCCTTAACAAAAAGAAGGGCGCCAAGCTGGTCAAGCAGCAGCAGAAGGCGCGCGAGGCGTTCTATAAGCGCTACAGCGCCGGAAAGTGGAAGATGACGAGCGGTAAGGACATCGTCGTCAACCGCGCCAAGCTGGGTCGCGAGGGCTGCAAAGACGTTATCGCCGCAGCCTACCGCTACAAGGTGGCCCAACTCGAAGGCTAACCGACCAAAACCGCCACAAAGGCGCCGCCCCTTTGTGGCGGTCGGTCGGCCGACATAGAAAAAGTCCCCGCCGGGCGTGTGCTCGACGGGGACTTTGCCGTTTGATGGCTAGCGCTGTAGGTGATTACTCGCCCAGCAAGCTCTTGGTGATGGAAGCGGCGGCCTTCTTGCCGGCGCCCATCGCCAGAATGACCGTAGCGGCACCGGTGACGATGTCGCCGCCGGCCCAGATGCGGGGATCGGTGGTCTGGCCGGTCTCCTCGTCAGCGACGATGTAGCCCCACTTGTTGAGCTCCATCTTGCCGCCGATCTTCTTTGCGAAGGGGTTGGCGTTGGTGCCGATAGCCGAGATCGCGACGTCGCAGGGAATCTCCTCGATGGCGCCCTCGATGGGCACCGGGCGACGACGACCGGACTCGTCGGGCTCGCCGAGCTCCATCTTCTGGACCTTGACGGCGCACACGGAGCCGTCCTCGCCAGCGACAAACTCGAGCGGGGAGACGAGCGGCAGAACCTCGACGCCCTCGGCCTTGGCATGGTGCAGCTCGGCGCGACGGCAGGGCATCTCGTCCTCGGTACGACGGTAGGCGATGATGGCGTGCTCGGCGCCCAGACGCTTGGCGGTACGGACGGCGTCCATAGCCACGTTGCCGCCACCAAAGACGACGACGTTCTTGCCGTGCTTGGTGGGGGTGTCGTACTCGGGGAACTTGTTGGCCTTCATCAGGTTTACGCGGGTGAGGTACTCGTTCGCGAAGAAGACGTTGGGCAGGTTCTCGCCGGGGACGTTGAGGAACTTGGGCAGGCCAGCGCCGGTCGCCACGTAGATGGCGTCGAAGCCCTGCTCGAACAGCTCCTCGGCCGTGGCCATGTTGCCCACGACGGAGTTGTACTCAAACTTGACGCCCATGTCCTCCAGGCCGTCAATCTCGCGCTTGACGACTGCCTTGGGCAGACGGAACTCGGGGATGCCGTAGACCAGCACGCCGCCGCCGGTGAAGAAGGCCTCAAAAACGGTGACGTCAAAGCCGTTGCGGGCGAGCTCGCCGGCGCAGGTGATGCCGGACGGGCCGGAGCCGACGACGGCGACCTTCTTGCCGTTCTTGGGAGCCATCTTGGGCGTGGAGGCGAGCTCGGGGCGGTCACCCAGGAAGCGCTCGAGCTGGCCGATGGCCACGGGCTCGGACTTCTTACCGCGGATGCACTTACCCTCGCACTGGTTCTCCTGCGGGCAGACGCGGCCGCAGATGGCGGGAAGCATGGAGTCCTCGCGGATGGTATCGAGGGCGCCGCCGAAGTCCTTCGCGCGGATCTGCTCGATAAAGCGGGGGATGTTGATGTTGACGGGGCAGCCCTCAACACAGAACGGCTTCTTGCAGTTGAGGCAGCGCTCGGCCTCGGCCAGCGCCATCTCCTCGGTGAAGCCCTTGTCGACGGGGCGGAAGTCGCAGGCGCGCTCGGCAGCCGGCTCCTCGTTATCGGGGGTGCGGGGCGACTTCATATCGGCAACGAAACGACCGTTAACTAGTGGCATGCGCAGCTCTTTTCCTCATAGGCCTTGAGGGACGCGCCCTCTTCGGAACGGTAAGCGGCCTGGCGGGCACGAAGGTCATCCCAGTCGACCAGGGTGGCATCGAAGTCGGGGCCGTCGACGCAAGCGAACTTGGTCACGCCGCCCACCTCGACGCGGCAGCAGCCGCACATACCGGTGCCGTCAACCATGATGGGGTTGAGCGACGCGGTGATGGGGGTGTCGTACTTCTGGGCGGTGAGGGTCGAGAACTTCATCATCGGAACGGGGCCGACGCAGAAGACCTGGCTCACGGCCTTGTCCTGCAGCAGACGCTCCAGCGGAGCGGTGACAACGCCCTGCTCGCCGTAGGAACCGTCGTCGGTGGTGATGTGGATGTGGTCCTCGTCGAGGAGCTCGCGGAACTGGTCCTCCATGAGCAGGAGGTCCTTGGTGCGGGCGCCCATGATGGCGTGAACCTCGTGGCCGGTCTCGACCAGGTGCTTGGCGACCGGGAAGGCAATTGCCAGGCCGACGCCGCCGCCGATGACGGCGCAGGGGCCCTCGGCCATCTCGGTGGGAACTCCCAGCGGGCCCACGACGTCGCGCAGCGACTCGCCGGCCTCGTAGGTGGAAAGCATCTCGGTGGTCTTGCCGATCACCATGAAGATGAACTCGACCCAGCCCTCGTCACCGTTCCAGCCGGCCAGGGTAAACGGGACGCGCTCGCCCGTCTCGTTGGCGCGAACCATGAGGAACTGTCCAGCGTGCGCATGCTTGGCGATTGCAGGCGCCTCGATGCGGAACTTGAACACCTTCTCCGAGAACTGCGTCTTCTCCAGGATCTTATACATAGAACCCCTCTCTTGTTAGGGCTGCCGAACCGTGCCTCCACGGAAATGGACGGTAGCCCGAATAAAACCGTACGCGCACAGGCGTTGTGCAGACATACGGTGCAAATTATACCCTCATGGACATGTCACTTACGTGTGTCTTCGGCGGTTGGGAGCGGGGTTTATCCACTTCGGCCCACCAAAGGGGGAGAGGTTTATTTTGGTCAGCTTTATCGGGTAAAACGGCAAAGGGGCCAGCCTCGGGTTGCAATGAGGTCGGCCCCCTTTGGGATGCTACGTATGTATGGCGGGGCAGCGTTTATTGCGATGCGGCCGTTGCGGCGTTTTCGCAGATAAACGCTGCCAAAATAAACCTGTCCCTAAATGATAGGTTTTAGTGCTTGCCGTTGGCGGAGGCGGCGCCGTTGACATGGTCGCGGGCATAGACCACGCCGTGCACGATCGCCAGGCCGGCGGCGTCGGCCGCGCGGGCGCAGGTGTCCTGGAAATCCTCGGCCTCGCGGGCGCGCAGCTGCTTAAGAACGTAGTCGGCGACGGCCATCTTGCCGGGAGGGTTGCCGATGCCGGTGCGGATGCGGCTGAAGTCGCGGCTGCCCATCTTGTCGATGATGGAGCGCAGGCCGTTGTGACCGGCGTGGCCGCCGCCCACCTTAACGCGGACGTCGCCGGCGGGAATGTCGAGCTCGTCGTGAATCACGAGCAGCTCCTCGGCCTTGATCTTGTACTCGCGGCAGAGCTTGGAGATGGGGCCACCCGAGGTGTTCATGTACGACTGCGGCTTGACCAGTACAATCTGGCGCTTGCCACCCTCTTCCTCGGCATCGTTGATGTTGATGAGCGCGACCTCGGCACCGGCCTGGTTTTTCCAGTACGTGACGCCGGCCTGACGGGCCAGCTCGTCGATTGCCTTAAAGCCGGCGTTGTGGCGGGTCTCGGCATATTCCTCGCCCGGGTTGCCAAGCCCGGCAACCATGCGAATCTTGAGCGGCTGTGCAGCTGCCATGTTTGTCCTCCGTTACGTAAATAGTTCAATCAACGACAAAGGCTACCACGCCCGCCGAAGGCGAGACTTCGTTTCAGCGAAATCCCACCAGACAAAAGCACGGCCGCGGCAGAGCGAGCCGCCGGAACAGAAGAAACCCCCGCGCGACCTTTGCGAAGCAAGGGGGAGCGCGGGGGTTTCTTCTGTTCCGGCGGCGATGCGCCGGGTTGCAAGGACGATGCGACTACAGCGCGAAGTCGCCGCCGACGAGCGTGGAGACGGGCTCCTCGTGGTAAACGGCGGAGATGGCCTGAGCGAACTCCTCGGCGACCGAGATGGTCTTGATCTTGCCGCCGACCTCGACGGGAATGGCGTCGGTGACGACGCACTCGACGATCGGGGCGTCGTTCAGACGCTCGATAGCCGGACCGGAGAAGATGCCGTGGGTGGCGCACACGTAGATGTCGCCAGCGCCCATAGCCTTGAGCTCCTTGACGTTGGCGCACAGGGTGCCAGCGGTGTCGATCATGTCGTCGTTGATGATGCAGGTCTTGCCCTTGATGTCACCGATGATGCCCATGACCTCGGCGGCGTTGTGGCGCGGGCGGCCCTTGTGGGCGATGGCCAGATCGCAGCCGAGCATGTCGGACAGCTTCTTGGCAGCCTTGGCGCGGCCCACATCGGGGGAGACGACAACCAGGTTCTCGGTGTCGAAGTGCATGTCGTTGTAGTACTGGCCAAACAGCGGCAGCGCGGACAGGTGGTTAACCGGGATATCGAAGAAGCCCTGGATCTGACCCTGGTGCAGGTCGAGGGTGATGATGCGGTTGACGCCGGCGCGCTCGAGCAGGTTGGCGACGAGGCGAGCGGTGATGGGCTCGCGCGGGCCGGCCTTGCGGTCCTGGCGGGCATAGCCGTAGTGGGTGATAACGGCGGTGATGGAGCGGGCGGATGCGCGCTTGGCAGCGTCGGTGGCGATGAGCAGCTCCATGAGCATGTCGTTGACGTTGCCGCCGGCCACGGACTGAATCAGGAAGACGTCGGCGCCGCGGACGGTCTCGTCGTAGCGGGCGTAAATCTCACCGTTGGCGAACTGCTTTAGCGTAAGGCCCGAAAGCTCGACCCCAAGGTACTCAGCAATCTTCTGAGCGAGGGGACGGTTGGAGGAACCGGAATACACGCGGATGGACTTGCGCATATTCTCCGACTTCTCGGGATCATTAATCGGCATTACCCTTCTCCTTTATATCGAATGCCATATAGATGCCTTGTTGCATTGTAACCGCGCGACGGGGTTAATCGGGTCTTGATAACGTCTTTACCGTCAACGGACACGAACCGACCACTCATCCGGTCGCGCAGGTCAGCATAGAAAAAGGAGCCGTCCCCATGGGAACAGCTCCTTAGATGCTTGGTAAAACGTTATACCTCGTCGTCCTCGTGCAGACGGCGGCGGTAATCGGCGGCCCAGCCCTCAATGTTTACCTGGCGGGCACGACCCAGGCCAAGTGCGTCGGCCGGGACCGGCTCGGTGATGACGGAGCCGGCGGCCACGAGCGCGCCGTCGCCGATCTGGGCAGGCGCGACCATCATGGTGTCGGAACCGATGAAGGCGTCCTTGCCGATGACGGTCTTGTGCTTGTGCACGCCGTCGTAGTTGCAGGTGATGGAGCCCGCGCCCACGTTGACGCCGGAGCCCATGGTGGTGTCGCCGATGTAGGACAGGTGCGGCACCTTGGAGCCCTCGCCGATCGTGGACTTCTTGATCTCCACGTGCGTTCCGGCCTTAGATCCGTCGAGCATGTGGGTGCCCGGGCGCAGGTAGGCGCGCGGGCCGCAGTCGACGCCGTTCTCGATGACGGCCTCGATGGCGATGGTCTCATCGATGACGCAGCCGCTGCCGACGGTGGTGTCGGTGAGGCGGCTGTTGGGGCCAAGCTGGCACTCCTCGCCCACGGTGACGTGGCCGATCAGGTGCGTCTGCGGCCACACGATGGTGTCGCGGCCGATGACGGCATCGGGGCCGATCCAGGCCTGCGTGGGATCGATGAACGTGACGCCCTCGGCCATCCAGTGCTCGTTGATGCGGTCGCGCGCGATGGCGGTGAGCTGCGCGAGCTGAATGCGGCTGTTGACGCCCAGGCCGTCGCGGTAGTCATCGCAGTGGAAGATGGAGACCGCCTGGCCGTGACCCTTGAGGATTTCGAGCATGTCGGGCAGGTAGTACTCGGACTGCGCGTTGTCGTTGCCGATCTCGTTAATGTGGGCGGCGAGCTGCGCGCCGTCAAAGGCGTAGCAGCCGGCGTTGCACTCGAGCAACGTGGCGGCCTGCTCGGGCGTGCAGTCCTTCTGCTCGATGATACGCTCGATCTGACCATCGGCGCCCAGCTTGATGCGGCCGTAGCCGAAGGGGTCGGGCGGGGTCATGGTCATGACGGTGCAGGCGAGCTCGCCGGTGGCGACGGTTTGCGCGAACTTGGCGACGGTGTCGGCGGTGATGAGCGGCAGGTCGCCGTTGAGCACGACGACGGGGCCTTGCGTGATGCCGCAGGCCTCGAGCGCGACCTTCACGGCGTGACCGGTGCCCAGGCGCTCGGTCTGCTCGACGCACTCGACCTTGGTGGCGCTGCTGGCGTAGGCGCCGTCGATGAGGGCGCGCATCTCGTCGGCGTGGCTGCCGATGACGACCACGACGCGGCTGCAGCCGGCCTTGATGGTGGCGTCGACGATCCACTGGACCATGGGCTTGCCCAGGATCTTGTGCGAAACCTTGCAGTGGTTCGACTTCATGCGGGTGCCCTCGCCGGCAGCGAGGATAATTGCGGTTGCGTCCATGTGATCTCCTGTTACGTTATAGAGACGTGTGTTTGGAAACGATACACGGCGCAATATGATACCGCAGGCATATGACGAGCGCGTAACGATTGGTTTGCGGCGGTTGAGGCTTGCGCCGCCGGCGTGGCGTTTGCACTGCGTGCGTGCGGCGTTGGCGGTGCTGCGGAGCTGTTGTTTGAGCGAGGGGACGGGGGTGCCCGTGGACAACATACGAGAGGAGTTTGGCGGCGAGCCCGTCGCGGCGTTCTCGATGTCGCATCCGGCGGTGCCGGCACTCTATATAGTGCTGACGCTGGGGCTCACCATGTTCTCGATGCAGCCGGTGCTGATTGCGCTGTCACTTGCGGGCGGGTTGGCGTATGGATTTGCGACGCGTGGGGCTGCCCGCACGCTGGGCGCACTTCGCTGGCAGCTGCCGGTGATTTTGATCGTCGCGGTGCTCAATCCGCTGTTTAGCGCCTCGGGCTCGACGGAGCTGTTCCGTATTGGCATGCGCGCGGTGTATCTGGAGAGCATGGTATACGGCCTGTGCATGGGCGGGCTGTTTGTGGCGAGCATACTGTGGTTTGAGGCGGCGGCGTCGATGCTCGAATACGACAAGGTGCTCGCGCTGCTGGGCAATGCCGCACCGGTGATTGCGCTCATGATCTCGATGTGCATGAGGCTTATCCCGCAGTTTTTGCGCCGTGGTCGTACGGTGTTGGCGGTGCAGGATGCGATTGATGTGCCGGGCCGCGCGCCGGCCGACCCCGTGCGTTCGCGCTTGCGGGCATCGAGTGTGTTGATGGGCTGGGGCATGGAAGATTCGCTGGAGTGCGCGGACGCGATGCGCTCGCGCGGGTGGGGTGCCGCGACGCGTCGTACGACGTATGCGCGGTATCGACTGGGGCGCAGCGACGTTGCCGCGCTGGTTGGGCTTGCGTTGTTTGGCGTGGCCACGGCGGCAGTGGCGTGGACCGCGACGACGCAGTATTCGTTTTATCCGCAGCTCTCGGTGCCGGCGCCGTGGCCGGGCTATGTCGTGTACGCTGCCTGGATGGTGCTGCCTTGTGCGTTGCATGCGATTGATGAGAAGAGGTTTGGCTGATGGCTCGGTTTGATAGGAGCTCGGCGGCGGGTGTGGCATATGGCTCGGCCGCGCCGGCGATTGAGGTGCGAGGCCTTAGTTTTGCCTATCCCGGGGCCGAGGCACCGGTGCTCGAGGGACTTGATTGGCGTGTTTCCCAAGGTGCGTTTGCGCTGCTTGTTGGCGGTACCGGGTCGGGCAAATCGACGCTGCTGTCGCTGCTCAAGCCCGAGATCGCTCCGGCGGGTACGCGCTCCGGCGAGCTGCGCGTGCTGGGCGAGCCCGTCGCCGACATGGACGTGCGGGCATCGGCGGAGCGCGTGGGTTATGTGTTCCAGGATCCCGAGAACCAGATCGTGTGCGAGACCGTGTGGCACGAGATGGCGTTTGGCCTAGAGAATCTGGGTGTGTCGCGCGACGAGATGCGCCGTCGCGTAGCTGAGACCAGCTATTTCTTTGGACTGGAAGATTGGCTTCACCGCGATACTGACACGCTTTCGGGCGGTCGCAAACAGTTGCTGTCGTTGGCGGCCGTTCTGACGCTACGCCCGTGCGTGCTGCTGCTCGACGAGCCCACGTCTCAGCTCGATCCCGTTGCCGAGAAGAATTTTCTGCACGCGCTGTTTCGCGTGAACCGTGAGCTGGGCTGCACGGTTGTTGTGGCTACGCATCAGCCGCGCCCAATGCTCGAATACGCGACGTGTGCGTACCGGATTGAGGACGGTCGCGTGCGCGAGGTGGCAGATATGGCTTCTTTGGGACGCCGAGAATCGCTGTTTTCCGATGACATGTTGGGGTGGGGTGCCATCCGATGTGCAAAAAACGGAGTATTCAGCAGGCGTGAGGACAATTTGGACTCTCTGGAGCCGCCCGGGGACGTATCGAGCGCGAAAAAAAGTTCGGAATTGGACAAATCGTCCGAATTTGTGGCGCAAACGTCGCTCGAGAACGGCTCGGAAGCCTTTCCGCGCACGGATGGAAGCAGAATACTCCAAAAAATGCACGCTGGGTCGGCTACCACCCTGTCGGAAGGCTGGTTTCGCTACGATCGCGCGGGCGGTTGGGTGCTGCGCGGGCTCGACGTGGCGTTTTCGGCCGGTGCGGTGCATGCGGTCGTGGGCGGCAACGGATGCGGTAAGTCGACGATGCTCTCGGTGCTGGCGAAGACCGCCAAGCTGCAGCGCGGCCGCATGGTGCGCGGAGCGGCCTCGGCGGCGCTGTTGCCTCAGAATCCCAAAGCATTGCTGGTTGCCGAGACGGTTCGCGATGAGCTGATGGAATGGGCCTCGACCTGCGGGTACGGCGAGGATATGGCGCGGGAGCGTGCGGTGAGTCTGGGGCTCGCGGGCTTAGGGGAACGCCACCCCTATGACCTTTCGGGCGGACAGCGCCAACTGCTTGCGTTGGCAAAGCTACTGCTAATCGGCCCCGAACTGCTATTGCTCGATGAGCCTACCAAGGGTCTGGACCTGGCCAGCCGCCGCATCATCGCCCGCGCCCTGCGTGACCATGCGAACGCCGGCGGTACCGTCATCATGGCCACGCACGACTTAGACTTTGCCGAGCAGGTGTCCGACGACGTCGCCATGATGTTCGACGGCGAGATCGCCTGCATGGAGCCTCCGGCAGATTTCTTTGCCGACAACGTGTTTTATAGGGCGTGATGGGATGACGGATCATCGCGCCTCACGCCTACTCACAAAAATGGAGATCCCGCTGTTGTTGGCGGTGCCAGCGGTGATGACTGCGGCGTTGCTGGCGGGCATTGAGCAGGCGGCGCTTGCCATGCTGGTTGTAGTGGCGCTCGTGCTCGCACTGTTTTTTGCGGGCTATGAGACATCACGTCCAGGCCTGCGCCAGATCATGCCCACGCTGGTGCTGGCGGCGCTGGCCGCGGCGGGGCGCATCCTGTTTGGGCCCATTCCCGATTTTAAGCCCGTGAGCGCTATCGCCATTATCGCGGGTGCGACACTTGGCCGTCGCAATGGTTTTATGGTCGGCGCGTTGGCAGCGCTGACCAGCAATTTCTTTTTTGGGCAGGGCATGTGGACGCCGTGGCAGATGTATGCCTGGGGTCTGGTGGGCTATATCGGTGGCGCACTGGCGCATGCGGGCGCGTTTGACCGCGCCGATGGAACCGTGCGAATGCCGGCGCTGTTGGCGTATGGCTTTGCGTCGGGCCTGCTGTATGGCGTCGTGATCAACGCGTATGACATCATCGGTTTTGTGCAGCCGCTTACTTGGGCGGGTGCCGTGGCGCGTCTTGCCACGGCAGTGCCGTTCGATATTACGCACGGCTTTGCGACCTGCGTGTTCTTGGCCGCCTTGTACAAGCCTTGGTGCCGTCGCATTAACCGTGTCGTCGTGAAATACGGGCTGTAAGGCATTTCGCGTTTCCTCGCGAACTTGCGGTGGAATAGTTCTCGTTTTTGGCTATTTGCTGCCCAAACAGGAACTATTCCACCGCAGCTTATAGGGGGAGAGGGGTCACATGATCTGTTTTCCTCCGTCCCCCAGGAATTACTTGGGGCTAGAGCTCTAGCGTGAGGGTGACGGGGCAGTGGTCACTGCCAAAGATGTCGCCGCGGATACCGGTGTCGCGTACGTTGTCGGCGATTGCGTCGCTTACCAGGAAGTAGTCGATGCGCCAGCCTGCGTTGTTCTTGCGGGCATTAAAGCGGTAGCTCCACCAGCTGTAGACGCCCTCGACGTCGGGGTTTGCCGCGCGCCAGGTATCGGTAAACCCGGCGTTGAGCAGCTCGGTAAACTTGCCGCGTTCTTCGTCCGAAAAGCCGGCGTTGCCGCGGTTGGACTTGGGGTTCTTAAGGTCGATCTCCTCGTGTGCCACGTTAAAGTCGCCGCAAGTTACGACGGGCTTGCCGGTCTCGCGCTCAAGCGCGCTCAAAAAGCCGCGGTAGGCATCGTCCCAGGCCATGCGCACATCGATGCGCGCGAGTTCGTTTTGCGCGTTGGGCGTGTAGACATCCACAAACCAAAACTTGTCGAACTCGAGCGCACAGACGCGGCCCTCGGTTGCGGCTTGGGCGACGAGTACGGTCGCCTCGCCCTCGCCGGCGTAGGGTAGCAGCGCGTCGGCGTGCAGCACGCGCAGCGGTTCCTGGCGGCTAAAGACCGCAGTGCCCGAATAGCCTTTACGCTCGGCGTAGCTCCAGGTTTGGTGATAGCCGGGCAGGTCAATATCAACCTGGCCTTCTTGCAGCTTGGTCTCTTGCAGCGCCAGGATATCGACGTCGAGTTCTTGCGCGATCTGGATAAAGCTCGGGTCCTTTTTGAGCACGGCGCGCAGGCCGTTGACGTTCCACGAGGCGAAAGTGTAAGTCTGAGGCATGGTGTCCTTTCGACGGGGTTGGCAGGCTTAAGATTAGCGCAACAGGGGCGGGGTGGGCTCCGCGCATGCTGACTTAAAGGACGCATGCTGGGACGTCGCTCAACGCTGCCCGACCAACATGGACGGAGGACAAACATGACGCAAGCGATAACAGATCCCAAGCAGGCCTCCGCCGCGCTGGCGGAGCTGTTCAATACCCACGAGCGCGTGGTGTTCTTTGGCGGCGCGGGCGTTTCCACGGCAAGCGGCATTCCCGATTTCCGCAGCGTGGACGGCCTGTATCACCAGCAGTTTTCCTATCCGCCCGAGACCATGCTCTCGCACAGCTTTTACAAGGCACACCCGGCCGAGTTCTTCGACTTTTACCGCACCAAGATGATCGCGCTTAGCGCTAAGCCCAACCGCTGTCACACCAAGCTTGCCGAGCTGGAGCGCGCCGGCAAGCTTGATGCCGTGGTGACGCAAAACATCGACGGCTTGCATCAGATGGCGGGCTCGCAGCGCGTGTTTGAGTTGCACGGATCGGTCCATCGCAACATTTGTCAGTCGTGCGGAGCGGTCTATAGCGCCGAGTGGATTTGCTCGCGCGAGCACGAGGACGCCGCGGGCGTGCCCG
>CALBBA010000139.1 GCA_937926755.1 uncultured Collinsella sp. | reverse complement strand
AGTCTCAACGCAAACAGATCGTCTTCGCCCTCGTCAAACGCGTGTTTCGCATGCCTGGCGCCAGAAACGGTGCCTCCGCGGCCGTTGCGTGATGCGTTGCTCGACCCCATCTTGTTCCATCCTTTCGAAATACTCGCATTCATCGATTATATGGAACTTGCCTTGCGGCCGACTCTCGGATTCGTGCATTCCAGAACTCGCGCCCAAAAGGGGAGGGGCGCAGGCGCGCTGACTATTTGTCGCCGGCGGCAGCCTTTGCCTCGTTGAGGTAGCTATAGAAGCTGTACTTAGAGATGCCAAAGAACTCGCAGGCGCGTTCGCTCGACTTGGAGATGAGGAAGGCGCCGCGACGGTCGAGGTAGCCAATGGCGCGGATGCGCTCGTCTTTGGTCATGAGCGCCGCGGGCTTGCCCACAAACTGTTCGCACTCGCGCAGCAGGTCTTCGAGCAGATCGCCGATGTTTTTGGTAATGGGCTCGGGCTCGGTGTAGCCCGTGCTGCCGGTGCCGGTAAAGGCATCGAGCGAGCGCTCAAATGCCTTCATGAGCGTAATGTCAAAGTTAATACCCAAAATGCCGACGGGCTTGCCCTCGTCGTTGCGGATAAAGATGGTCGAGGACTTGAGCAGCTTGCCATCAGCGGTTTTGGTGAGGTATGGCTCGCGGGCGTGCACGTCGGCGGTGTCCTCGTGCATGGACTCAAGCACAATATGGCTGGGGCCGTCTCCCAGTTTGCGCCCGCTGACGTGGCCGTTTTCGATCACTACGATGGAGTGGTCCACGTCCTCGGTCTCCAGGTCGTGGACGACGACTTCGCAGTTGGGACCAAATTGGAGCGTCAAGCCGTGTGCAAGGCGCTTGTAAAACTCAATCTGTGCGGGGGTCATGGGTGCCTTCCTAAAAATTAGTTTGGGCTCACTGTGCCATAAACCCCACTTGTTCGCAAATAACGAAAGCGTCGCTGCGTTATGTAACCGTTCGTCGGCGAAAAGGTACCGATTACGGCAACAAACAATTTGTTAGGTTTACCAATCAAAAAGTGTGATAGAACATTGCTAACAAACTTTTTGTTTGGCATCCACATAAAAGTTCAGTCGCATGAATGGGAATGGGCTGAAACGCGTATGCGGGGGCCGGCAAGAGAGAACTTAAGGAGTTCACCGTATGGCCGATAAGATCCAGTGGGCGGGCAACACGATGCCCAAGAGCGATGACAAGCACTTGGGAATCATGAGCCTCGACCACGTGAAGAAGGCCCGCGCCTTCCACCAGTCGTTCCCCCAGTACACCGTCACTCCGCTTGCCCGCCTGGACGGCCAGGCCGCGCGCCTGGGCCTGTCCAACCTGTGCGTTAAGGACGAGAGCTATCGCTTCGGCCTCAACGCCTTTAAGGTTCTGGGCGGTTCGTTTGCCATGGCCAATTACATTGCCGGCGAGACCGGCAAGGACGTTGCCGAGTGCACCTTCGATTACCTGACCTCCGATCAGCTTGCCAAGGACTTTGGCCAGGCTACCTTCTTTACCGCCACCGACGGCAACCATGGCCGCGGCGTGGCATGGGCTGCCAACAAGCTGGGCCAGAAGGCCGTCGTGCACATGCCCAAGGGTTCCACCAAGCCCCGCTTCGATAACATCGCCGCCGAGGGCGCCACGGTGACCATCGAAGAGGTCAACTACGACGAGTGCGTGCGCATGGCCGCCGCCGAGGCCGATGCCTGCGAGCGCGGCGTCATCGTTCAGGACACCGCCTGGGAGGGCTACGAGAAGATTCCGTCTTGGATCATGGAGGGCTACGGCACCATGGCTTCCGAGGCTGCCGAGCAGCTGCGCGAGATGGCCATCAACCGCCCGACGCACGTCTTTGTCCAGGCTGGCGTGGGCTCGCTGGCCGGCGCCGTGGTGGGCTACTTCACCAACCTGTATCCCGATAACCCGCCCACCTTCGTTGTGGTCGAGTGCGCGCCTGCCGCCTGCCTGTACAAGGGCGCTGCCGCCGGCGACGGCGATCCGCGCATCGTGGACGGCGACATGCCCTCCATCATGGCGGGCCTGTGCTGCGGCGAGCCCAACATCCTGGGCTGGGATATCCTGCGCAACCACACCACTGCCTTCGTGTCCTGCCCCGACTGGGTCACCGCTCGTGGCATGCGCACCCTGGGCGCTCCCGAAAAGGGTGACCCGCGCGTTATCTCCGGCGAGTCCGGCGCGGTGACCACCGGCCTGGTCGAGACCCTCATGCTCGATCCCGAGTACGCCGAGCTCAAGGAGCTCATCGGCCTGGACAAGACGAGCTCCGTGCTCTGTTTCTCCACCGAGGGCGACACGGATCCGGATCAGTACCGTCGCATCGTCTGGGAAGGCGAATATCCCACTTGCTAATACTGGGCGGAGTAAATAGGTATCGCTCCGCCACCCCACAGGTAGATTCCTTCGTTTGAAAGGTTATGAACAATGGCTAAAGAACTCGATTTCGACGCTATCAAGGCTGCTGCTGAGTCCCATCGTGCTGATATGACTCGCTTCCTCCGCGCTATGATCTCCCATCCCTCTGAGTCCTGCGAGGAGGGTGAGGTTGTCGCTTGCATCAAGGCCGAGATGGAGAGCCTTGGCTATGACGAGGTCAAGGTCGACGGCCTGGGCAATGTTATGGGCTTTATGGGCGAGGGCGACAAGATCATCGCCATCGACTCTCATATCGACACCGTCGGCATCGGCAACATCGAGAACTGGGATGCCGATCCCTATGAGGGCTACGAGACCGACGAGATCATCTACGGCCGCGGCGGCTCCGACCAGGAGGGTGGCATGGCTTCTGCTACCTACGCTGCCAAGATGATGAAGGACATGGGCCTCATCCCCGAGGGCTACAAGATCATGGTCGTCGGCACCGTCCAGGAAGAGGACTGCGACGGCATGTGCTGGCAGTACATTTACAACAAGGACGGCATTAAGCCCGAGTTCGTCATTTCCACCGAGCCCACCGACGGCGGCATCTACCGCGGTCACCGCGGCCGCATGGAGATCCGCGTCGACGTTCACGGCACCTCCTGCCACGGCTCCGCTCCCGACCGCGGCGACAACGCCATTTACAAGATGGCCGACATCATCGCCGACGTCCGCGCCCTCAACAACAACGGCTGCGACGAGTCGACCGACATCAAGGGTCTCGTCAAGATGCTCGACCCCAAGTACAACCCCGAGCACTTCGAGGATGCCCGCTTCCTGGGCCGCGGCACCTGCACCGTCAGCCAGATCTTCTACACCAGCCCCAGCCGTTGCGCTGTCGCTGACTCCTGCGCCATCTCCATCGACCGTCGTATGACCGCCGGTGAGACCTGGGAGTCCTGCCTGGACGAGATCCGCAACCTGCCGGCCGCCAAGAAGTACGGCGACGACGTGAAGGTCTCCATGTACATGTACGACCGTCCGTCCTGGACCGGCGAGGTCTACGAGACCGAGGCTTACTTCCCCACGTGGATCAACAAGGAGACCGCTCCGCACGTCAAGGCCCTCGTCGACGCCCACAAGGCCATGTTTGGTGACGAGCGCATCGGCTGCGAGCCCAGCATGGACAAGCGCACCGGTCGCCCGCTGTGCGACAAGTGGACCTTCTCCACGAACTGCGTTTCCATCCAGGGCCGCTACGGCATCCCCTGCGTGGGCTTTGGCCCGGGTGCCGAGTCTCAGGCTCATGCTCCCAACGAGGTCACCTACAAGGACGACCTGGTCACCGCTGCCGCCATGTATGTGGCTGCCCTGAACCTCTACGATCCGAGCCAGGCCGATGGCGACGCCACCGTGTTCCGCGCCGGTCTGACCAACAACAAGATCGACTAGTCCCATTCCTCGATTTTGTTGAGCCGGGGACAGTTTATGCCCCCGGCGCCTCCTGTTGACTTGGGGCCCGCGGTCGTTATCTCCCATGCTTCCTCAACGGTGGCGGGTCCTCGTCATGGTGCTCTGCATGTTCTAGCCACACGCGCATGCCGGAGCACATCTACTCATTGCGATCGTTTCATCTTTAGAAAGGACATTTCCATGGACGCTAAGTTTACCGAGCTCGTCGAGCGGCTGAACGGCCTCGATTTTAAGGGTATGTACGGCAGCGATTTCCTGCACACCTGGGACAAGACCACCGATGAGCTCAAGGCTCTCTACATCGTCGCCGACGCCCTGCGCGAGCTGCGTGAGAACAACGTCTCTCCCAAGATCTTCGACTCGGGCCTGGCCGTCTCCCTGTTCCGCGACAACTCCACCCGTACGCGCTTCTCCTTCTCTAAGGCCGCCAACCTGCTCGGCCTTGAGCTGCAGGACCTGGACGAGAAGAAGTCCCAGATCGCCCACGGCGAGACCGTCCGCGAGACCGCTACCATGATCTCCTTCATGGCCGACGTCATCGGCATCCGCGACGACATGTACATCGGCAAGGGCGACGCCTACATGGCCGAGGTCTCCGAGTCTGTCCAGCAGGCTTACGAGGACGGCGTCCTGGATCACCGCCCCACGCTCATCTCCCTGCAGTCCGATTCCGACCACCCCACGCAGTCCTCTGCCGACATGCTCTACCTCATCAACGAGTTTGGCGGCCTTGAGAACCTCAAGGGCAAGAAGGTTGCCGTCACCTGGGCCTATTCGCCCTCTTACGGCAAGCCGCTGTCCTGCCCGCAGTCGCTGATCAGCCTGCTGCCCCGCTTTGGCATGGACGTCACCCTGGCTCACCCCGAGGGCTACGACCTCATGCCCGAGGTCGTCGAGCGCGCCAAGGGCTATGCCGCCGAGTCCGGCACCACCTTTAAGCAGGTCAACACCATGGCCGAAGCCTTCGAGGGCGCCGACATCGTGATCCGCAAGAGCGGGGCTCCGTTTGCCGCCATGGAGAAGCGCACCAACCTGTACGCCGAGGGCGACGACGCCGGCATCGCAGCGCTCGAGAAGGAGCTGCTCGCCCAGAACGCCACCCATCAGGACTGGTGCTCCACGACCGAGCTCATGGAGAAGACTGCCAGCGGCCAGGACACCATCTTTATGCACCCGCTGCCCGCCGACATCTCCGGTGTCTCTTGCGAGCACGGCGAGGTCAACGCCGACGTCTTTGACATGCACCGCGTGGGCATGTACAAGGAGGCCAGCTACAAGCCGTATGCCATCGCAGCCATGATGTTCCTGCAGAAGGTTGCCGATCCCGCCGCTACCCTCAAGGCCCTCGACGAGCGCAACACCGCCCGTTGGTTCCAGGCCTAAAGCCGGGCTGAGAAATGGCTAAGCGTATCGTTGTCGCCCTGGGCGGAAACGCCCTCGGCGCCAACCTTCCCGAGCAGATGGAGGCCGTCAAGACGACTTCCAAGGCTATCGTCGACCTGATCGAGGAGGGCAACGAGGTCGTCGTCGTGCATGGCAACGGTCCCCAGGTGGGCATGATCGCCAACGCGATGGCTGAGCTCACGCGCTCTAATCCTCAGAAGTACGTTCCCTGCCCCTTGTCCGTTTGCGGCGCCATGAGCCAGGGCTACATTGGCTATGACCTGCAAAATGCGCTGCGCGAGGAAATGCTCGACCGCAATATCGACAAGGGTGTCGCCACCGTGCTCACCCAGGTCGAGGTTGCGGCGGACGATCCGGCCTTTGCCGACCCGGTCAAGCCGATCGGTCCGTGGATGAGCGAGGCCGAGGCCAAGGAGCTGGAGGCCGATCGCGGCTATCAGTTCATCCACGACGAGAAGCAGGGCTTCCGTCGCGTGGTTGCCTCGCCCAAGCCCGTGAACATCGTCGAGCTCGACACCATTAAGTCGCTCGTCGAGTCCAACCATGTGGTGATCTCCTGCGGCGGCGGTGGCATTCCCGTCACCAAGGCCCAGGGCAACCACCTTAAGGGCGCTGCCGCCGGCATCGATAAGGACCTTGCGGCCGAGAAG
>CALBBA010000138.1 GCA_937926755.1 uncultured Collinsella sp. | reverse complement strand
CTGGTCACCCAGCAGCCTCTGGGCGGCAAGGCCCAGTTCGGCGGCCAGCGCTTCGGCGAGATGGAAGTTTGGGCACTGTACGCATACGGTGCTTCCAACGTCCTGCAGGAGATCCTGACCGTCAAGTCCGACGATACCGTGGGCCGCGTCAAGACCTACGAGTCCATCGTCAAGGGCGAGAACGTCCCGGTTCCGGGTATCCCCGAGTCCTTCAAGGTTCTCGTCAAGGAGATTCGTTCCCTCGCGCTGGACATCGAGCCCATGCACGATGCCGACGAGGACGCCTCCGCCCCCGTGACCGCCGAGGAGACCTCTGCCCTCGATGACCTGGCTGCGCTCGCCGGCGTTGACGCCGACGTCGAGGCCGAGGATGCCGAGACCGCCGAGGCACCCGAGGCTGTCGCCGCCACGACCACTGATAAGGAGTAGTTGACTGTGGCAGATTTCGAAGCTACTGATTTTGACTCGGTAAAGATCTCCCTTGCCTCCGCCGACCAGATCCGTTCCTGGTCGCACGGTGAGGTCAAGAAGCCGGAGACCATCAATTACCGTACCCTCAAGCCCGAGAAGGACGGCCTGTTCTGCGAGAAGATCTTCGGTCCCGCCAAGGACTGGGAGTGCTCCTGCGGCAAGTACAAGGGCATCCGCTTTAAGGGCATCGTCTGCGAGCGCTGCGGCGTCGAGGTCACCTCGGCCAAGGTGCGTCGCGACCGCATGGGCCACATCGAGCTCGCCGCTCCCGTGTCCCACATCTGGTACTTCAAGAGCCCCACGAGCTTCCCGATGAGCCGTATGCTCGACATCAAGTCCAAGGACCTCGAGAAGGTTCTGTACTTTGCCAGCTACATCATCACCGAGGTTGACTACGAGGCTCGCGAGGCCGACGCCGACGACCTGCGCGAGGAGCTCGCCGCCGATCTGGAAGAGATCGATGCCGAGTGCGCCCGCCAGATCGAGTCCCTCAAGGAGCAGGGCAACCCCGAGAACTTTGACGAGTTCTCCGACGAGGAGCCGCTGACCCCCGAGGAGATCGCCTCTGGCATCGTTGACATCGAGGAAGAGTGCAAGGACGAGAAGCAGCTCCGCACGGACGCCTTCAACGCCTTCATGAAGCTCACCGAGCGCGACCTCATCTCCGATGAGCCGCTGTTCCGCGAGATGACCCGCTACTACTCCATGTACTTCAAGGGTGGCATGGGTGCCGAGGCCGTCCGCGACCTGCTCGCTGCCATCGACCTCCCCTCCGAGGCCGAGAAGCTCAAGGCCATCATCGCCGACGAGGACTCCCAGAAGCAGAAGCGCGAGAAGGCCGTTAAGCGCCTCGAGGTCGTTGACGCCTTCCTGAAGGGCGGCAACAGCCCCGCGAACATGATCCTGGACGTCATTCCGGTCATTCCGCCCGATTTGCGCCCGATGGTCCAGCTTGACGGTGGCCGTTTCGCCGCGTCCGACCTCAACGACCTGTACCGTCGCGTGATCAACCGTAACAACCGACTCAAGCGCCTGCTCGACCTGGACGCCCCTGCGATCATCGTGAATAACGAGAAGCGCATGCTCCAGGAGTCCGTGGACGCCCTGTTCGACAACGGCCGTCGTGGTCGCCCGGTCTCTGGCCGTGGCGGTCGCCCGCTCAAGTCGCTCGCCGAGGCCCTCAAGGGCAAGCAGGGTCGTTTCCGTCAGAACCTGCTGGGCAAGCGTGTCGACTACTCCGGCCGTTCGGTAATCGTTACCGACCCCAAGCTGCTGCTGCACCAGTGCGGTCTGCCCAAGACCATGGCGCTGGAGCTCTTCAAGCCCTTCGTCATGAAGCGCCTGGTCGAGCTCGGCAAGGTCGAGAACATCAAGGGCGCCAAGCGCGCTATCGACCGTGGTGCCACCTTTGTGTGGGACATCCTCGAAGAGGTCATCGACGGCCGCGTCGTGCTGCTCAACCGTGCACCGACCCTGCACCGTCTGTCCATCCAGGCCTTTGAGCCGGTGCTGGTCGAGGGCAAGGCTATCCACCTGCATCCGCTGGTCTGCTCGCCCTTCAACGCCGACTTCGACGGCGACCAGATGTCTGTCCACGTGCCGCTGTCCAGCCAGGCTCAGGCCGAGGCTCGCGTGCTTATGCTCTCTGCGAATAACCTGCGCTCGCCGGCATCCGGCAAGCCGGTCAACATCCCTTCGCAGGACATGATCATCGGTGTGTACTACCTCACCCAGGTTCGCGAGGGTCTGCCGGGCGAGAACCACGTGTTCTCGAGCTTCGACGACGCGCTGCACGCCTATGACTGCCGCTCCGAGGTCGACATGCAGGCCAAGATCCAAGTCCGCGTGTCCGCTGCCGATGCCAACGTCATCAACGAGGACGGCACCCGTATCTTCCGCGTCAAGAACGGCAAGAACGAGTTTGTCGACTACGACGTCACCGGCAACAAGACCGCGCGCTTCGAGACCTCTATCGGCCGCATCATCTTCAACCGCCAGTGCCTGCCCGAAGACTATGAGTTCATGAACTACAAGATGGTCAAGGGCGATGTGGCCAAGCTGGTTGCCGACTGCTGCGATCGTTACCCCGAGGCCAAGGTCGGCCCGATCCTCGACGCCATCAAGTACTCCGGCTTCCACTACGCTACCCGCGCCGGCCTTACCATCTCGGTGTGGGACGCTCTCATCCCTGCCGAGAAGCAGGAGCTGCTCGATCGCGCCCAGGCCAACGTCGACCAGATCAACGAGTACTTCGAGGAGGGCTTCATCAACGAGACGGAGCGCCACATCGAAGTCGTTAACGAGTGGACCGCTTGTACCGACAAGGTTGCAGCGCTCATGCTCGACATGTTCGACGAGGAGAACCCGCTGTACATGATGGCCGACTCCGGCGCCCGTGGTTCTAAGACCCAGCTGCGTCAGCTCGGCGGCATGCGTGGCCTGATGGCAGACATGTCCGGCGAGACGATCGACCTTCCCATTAAGGCGAACTTCCGCGAGGGCCTGCTGCCGCTCGAGTACTTCATTTCGACCTACGGCGCCCGTAAGGGCCTGGTCGATACCGCATCCCACACCTCGGACTCTGGTTACCTGACCCGTCGTCTGGTCGACGTGGCCCAGGACGTCATCGTCCGCGAGGAGGACTGCGGTACGCACGAGGGCGTCACCTACAACCTCATCATCCCCGGCACCACCGACCTCAACACCGACCTCGTCGGCCGTTGCTTCATCGAGGACGTCGTGGCTCCCGATGGCACCGTGCTCTTTGAGCAGGACGGCTACATCGAGAAGGTCGCCGACATCCAGAAGATGGTCGATGCGGGCCTTAAGAAGGTCAAGCTTCGCGCGCTGCTCACCTGCCGCTCCAAGTACGGCGTGTGCCAGAAGTGCTACGGCTGGGATCTTTCCACCCGTCGTCCGGTCGCCATCGGTACCGCGGTCGGCATTATTGCCGCCCAGTCCATCGGCGAGCCCGGTACGCAGCTTACGATGCGTACCATTCACTCCGGCGGCGTCGCTGGCGTCGACGATATTACGCAGGGTCTGCCTACGGTCAGCCGTATGTTCGATATCGTCGGCAACGTCAACGAGAAGATTCTGGGTCGCGAGGCCGAGCTGGCCCCGTACTCCGGCCACCTCTCGATTAAGCCCGAGAAGTCCGAGTACGTGCTGACGCTCACCGACTCCGAGGATCACACCCGTGTCCTCGACGAGCGTCGCGTCCCCGCTTCGGTGCGCTTCATGCCCGAGATCGAGGACGGCTGCGAGGTTCGCGCCGGCGACCAGATCACCAAGGGCTTCGTCAACTTCCGCAACCTGCGCAAGCTGACCGACATCGAGTCGACGATGCACACCTTCGTCGAGAGCGTCAAGGACGTCTACACCAGCCAGGGCGTCGACCTGAACGACAAGCACATCGAGGTGCTCGCACGTCAGATGCTGCGTCGCGTTCAGATCACCAACCCCGGCGACTCCAAGTACCTGCTTGGTCAGTACGTCGACCGCTACGAGTTTGCCGACGAGGTCGAGCGCGTTGCCCGTCTGGGCGGTCAGGCTCCTGTGGCCGAGCCCGTCATCCTGGGTACGCTCAAGGTCGCGTCCAACATCGACTCCTGGCTGTCGAGCGCTTCGTTCATCCGTACCGCCGGCGTCCTTACCGAGGCTGCCATCGAGGGCAAGGTCGACCACCTGCTCGACCTTAAGTCCAACGTCATCGTCGGTAAGAAGATCCCGGCCGGTACCGGCCTCAAGCCGTACGCCAACGCCAAGCTGACGTATCGTACGGCCGACGGCTACGTGGACATCGACGGCCCGGCTTCGCCCAACGCCAAGTCGCTGCCCGAGTGGGCTCCTGTGGAGCTCAAGGACCTGGACGAGCAGCTCCCGCAGCAGCTCGACTGGGCCGGCTACGACGAGTTCGGTGGTGCTGACGGTTCGTTCACCCGCAACGGCCACACCATCTCCGCCGAGAAGGCTCGCCTGTACCTGTTCGACGACCTGGGCGTGTCGCAGCGCTGGACCAACAAGTTCAGCGAGGTCGGCATCGAGACGGTCGGCGACCTGGTCGGCAAGTCCGAGGAAGATCTGCTGCGCATCGATGGTATCGGTGCCAAGGCGATCGAGGAGCTCCGTGACGGCCTCGAGGCCCACGATCTGCTCTACATCCTCGAGAACAACGACGACGTTGCCGACGAGGAAGACCTCTCGCAGTTGCTGCAGATGGTCTTTAGCCCCGACGGTCCGGACGATATCCTGCTGGGTACCTCCGCTCCGACGCATCACGCCGACGCCGACGAGGAGCTCCTGGGCGCCCCGATCGACGACAAGAAGGCTCCCGCCAACGGCGCGATCAACGAGGACATGGCTTCTCTCGATGAGCTGCTCAACCAGCTCGTGGACACCGACGACGCCGAAGAGGCCAAGGACAACGACGAGGAGTAATTTCCTAGAACGTTAACCGTCCTTCCAAAGACCCGCTTCTCAACAGGGGAGCGGGTCTTTTTTGTTGAAAAAACCTGCCAATAAGGGACAGGTTTTTTTTGGTAGGTTTTTCCTGCTTGAATTTGAAACATTCCGTTCGGCCAGAGCGTATCAATGGTGAGGCCTCATCAAGAATCATTACCGTCACCGGGAGGTGATTATGGAAGAACAAGCTTTTAGACAGGCGGTTGAAGATCACCGGGATGTCGTGTTTCGAATCGCATTGACGTACCTGCGCGATCGTGCCGATGCCGACGATATTGCCCAAGATGTCTTTCTTAAGTTGCTTAAAAGCGATGGACACTTTGAAAGTTGGGAACATCTTCGCCGTTGGCTTATCCGGGTCACGATCAATGAATGTAAATCGCTCTTTCGAAAGCCATGGAGGCGTGTAGAGGATATTGAGAACCTGGCCGAGTCGCTTTCGACAGCGCAGGATGAGACCAAGGCCGTCCTGTCAGATGTCATGCGGCTTCCGGAACGATTCCGTCTCCCCATCGTGCTCTATTACTATCTGGGCTTCTCGACTTCAGAGATTGCCGAGTTGCTGCACGTACCAGCCGCGACCGTTCGAACGCGTTTAGCTCGCGGCAGATCGAAACTCAAGTTCATCCTAGAGGAGGGCGACCGTGAAATCCAACCAAATCAAGCAGGCCTTCGAGTCCGTCCAAGCCGATAGCGATTTTGCTGACCGTGTTCTTTATGCCGCTGCTGGTGAGCCGCTTCGCCGAAAGGGTCACGCGAAGCCTCTGTATGTTGCCGTGATCGGATGCCTTGCCGGAGTGCTGGCGACCGGAGGGGTCGCCTACGCCGTCGTCAATTCCAGCTATTTTGCCTCTGCCTGGGGAAACCATGGCAACGGAGAGTCCATTACCTGGACTCAAGGTGGCTCGTCGGGGACTAAATATACCTACACCAGAGAGTTTGGTGATGGTATCGCGCCCCAAAGCTTGGAGGGTTCAGTACAGAAGGTCAATCTGTCCGTCGAGGGCAACGGCTATACACTCGACATTCATGATATGGCTATCGATAAAAACGGTTGCGGTGCCGTGACGTTTACGTTGTCCAATCCAAATGGTGTTAACTACTACAAGCCGGCAGCAGAGACTGGCGAACTTGTTCTCTATGGTGAAGAAGAACAAGGCATCGGCACGCCCAACATGAAGTTCGGCGAGGAATGGGCTGACACACGCTGCACCATTGATAAGGACACATCAAGCGATACTGTCATTAATGGCACGATGTACTTTGCTTCTATGGATCGCGAGCGAGGTTTTCAACATGCGGTCACCTGGAATATCCAGTGGACCGAGGGCGAAGGTGAGAGTGCGAGGCAGTTTAAAGCATCGACGCCCGAGTTTAGCGTTGGAGCGTACGTCGATACAAAGGAACTCCGCTCCGGTGACTCGTCTCTCGAGATCAGTCCGTTTTCCATCCAGACGCACATCGATGATTTGGGCTATGAAGCAGTTGATAATAAGCTGACCGTCAGCTACAAGGATGGATCGGAGCAGATTATCGAAGATGACGACGCAGGGGTGTTCAACTTATATTTTTCTTATGCGCGCAATAGCGGAGAGAACATCTGGGTGCCAACGAAGTTGATTGATGTCGACCAAGTGGTCTCAGTAACGCTTGAGGGCACGAGGTGCACGTCAACAGGAGAGACCGAAACAGAAGTACCCTTTACCATCATCTATTCGTAAGATTTGGGGCCGCTTCCTACTAGGGGAGGCGGCCCATTTTGCATTAAATGGACGGTTAGACCGAGCGATATACTTCCGAAAACGCCGCCGATTTCCATGCGACAGATGAGAGCAGATTACAGCTGGAGCGCGACGTTTCCCCAGATAAAACCGATCAAAATAAACCTGTCCCTTTTTGGCAGGTAACGTTGCCCCGACGAGCACATCGGATTCCCGGTCCGGGCGGCCCGCTGTTTAAGTTTGTCGCGAGTTCCGCACGCAAAGGAAAGCACTTAATGTGCTTTCCGTCTTGCGCAGGACTGTAGAGCAGCAAACTTAAACAGCGGGCCGCCCGGACCGGGAATCCGCCCCCGCGCACAGAAGGGGATTCCTTTTGTGTAGGCTTTGCGGAAATATGCTCATTTTGGGATACGCCCGGCGGCGTGGTCTGTTGACGGCACAGCTAACGCCACGTATCCTATCGAACTGCGTGTTTCGTAGGGGGATGCTGACCCCTCGATTCAAGCCGTTGCACTTTACAGAAAGCTGGAATCATTCGAGAAGGAGTACGCTTTGCCTACTATTAACCAGCTGGTTCGCCAGGGCCGTCGTTCCGTGCCCAAGAAGTCCAAGAACGCTGCTCTGCAGCACAACTCCCAGAAGCGCGGCGTGTGCACCCGTGTCTTCACCACGAGCCCCAAGAAGCCGAACTCGGCCCTTCGTAAGGTTGCCCGTGTTCGCCTCGTCAACGGCATCGAAGTTACTGCTTACATCCCGGGTGAGGGCCACAACCTGCAGGAGCACTCCATCGTGCTCGTCCGCGGCGGTCGTGTCCGTGACCTCCCTGGTGTCCGTTATCACGTCATCCGTGGCGCCTACGACGCTGCTCCGGTCCAGAACCGTATGCAGGCCCGTTCCAAGTACGGTGCTAAGCGCCCCAAGGCTAAATAAGCCAGATAACGTTTTGATACTTTCGCCGTGTGCCGCCTAAGCGCCGCACGGTAGACACTTAAGGAGATTTCACATGCCGCGTCGTGCAGCAGCTAATCGTCGTGAGGTTCAGCCTGACGCCGTTTACAACAACCGCCTGGTGACTCAGCTCATCAACAAGGTCCTTCTTGACGGCAAGAAGGCCACCGCTGAGCGCATCGTTTACACCGCTTTCGAGATCGTTGCCGAGAAGTCCGAGGGTGGCGACGCTCTCGCTACCTTCAAGAAGGCTATGGACAACGTCAAGCCCACGCTCGAGGTTAAGCCCAAGCGTGTCGGTGGCGCTACCTATCAGGTCCCGATGGAGGTCAACTCCCGTCGTTCCACCGCTCTGGGTATCCGCTGGATCGTCAACTTCTCCCGCGCTCGCAAGGAGAAGACCATGGCCGAGCGTCTCGCCAACGAGATCCTCGACGCTTCCAACGGCCTGGGCGCTTCCGTCAAGAAGCGTGAGGACGTCTTCAAGATGGCCGAGGCCAACCGCGCGTTCTCTCACTATCGTTGGTAAGTTTAAGGTAAGGAACTAACATGGCTAAGCCTAAGTACAAGCTTTCCGATACCCGTAACATCGGCATCATGGCTCACATCGATGCCGGTAAGACCACCACGACCGAGCGTATTCTTTACTACACCGGTAAGACCCACAAGATCGGTGAGGTCCATGAGGGCGCTGCCACCATGGACTGGATGGTTCAGGAGCAGGAGCGCGGCGTAACCATTACCTCCGCTGCTACCACGTGCTTCTGGAACAAGGACGGTAAGGACTACCGCATCCAGATCATCGACACCCCGGGCCACGTTGACTTCACCGCCGAGGTCGAGCGCTGCCTGCGCGTCCTCGATGGCGCTGTCGCCGTCTTCGACGCCGTTGCCGGCGTTCAGCCCCAGTCTGAGACCGTTTGGCGTCAGGCTTCTACCTTCAACGTTCCCCGCATCGCCTTCATCAACAAGTATGACCGCGTGGGCGCTGACTTCTTCAACGCTATCGAGACCATGAAGGATCGTCTCGACGCTAACGCCGTGGCCGCTCAGGTCCCGATGGGCGCCGAGGACAACTTCTGGGGCGTCATCGACCTGGTCACCATGACTGCATGGGACTTCAAGGCCGACGAGAAGGGTATGACCTACCCCGAGCCGATGGACGAGATCCCGGCTGAGTTCGCCGACATCGCTGCCACCAAGCGCGAGGAGCTCCTCGACGCTGCTGCCAGCTTTGACGATGAGCTCATGGAGAAGATCCTCATGGAGGAGGACTTCACCGTCGAGGAGCTCAAGGCCGCTCTGCGCAAGGGCGTTCTGGCCAACGAGCTCAACCTCGTCTTCGTGGGCTCCGCCTACAAGAACAAGGGCGTTCAGGAGCTGCTCGACGCTGTCGTCGACTACCTGCCCAGCCCGCTCGACGTTGAGGCCGTTACCGGTACCGATCCGGACACCGGCGAGGAGATCCAGCGTCATCCTTCCTTCGACGAGCCCTTCTCCGGCCTGGTCTTCAAGATCATGACCGACCCGTTCGTCGGTAAGCTCACCTATGTCCGCGTTTACTCCGGCCGCGCCGAGTCCGGTTCCTACGTGGTCAACGCTTCCAACGGTCAGCGCGAGCGCCTCGGCCGCATCCTCGAGATGAACGCCGCCGAGCGTATCGACCGTGACGACGCTGCCGCCGGCGACATCGTCGCTTGCGTCGGCTTCAAGAACTCCACCACCGGCGACACCCTGTGCGCTGAGGGCAAGGAGATTGTCCTCGAGAAGATC